>CAYPSP010000132.1:0-4205 GCA_964413335.1 uncultured Dehalococcoidales bacterium | reverse complement strand
AAAGACTTAGATTATGCTAAGTCTTCAGGGGTAGAGAAGTCTATGCTTGATAGAATTATGCTTTCTCCCTCACGTTTGGAAGCTATATCTGCTGGAGTTAGAAAAATAATGGCTCTCCCTGATCCCATCGGAGAAATGTATGATATGCATGTTGCGGAGAATGGATTACAGATTGGCAGGAAAAGAGTTCCCCTTGGTGTAATTGGAGCCATATATGAGAGTCGTCCTAATGTCACTATTGATATATCGGCACTTTGCTTGAAATCGGGGAATGCTGTTATTTTGCGCAGCGGCAAAGAGTCAATAAACTCAAGTGTTTTACTTGCTCATATAGCTCAAGACGCTTGTAACCAATCGGGGTTGGCAGCAGGGGCCATACAGATTATCGAGTCTACAGATCATGTTTTAGTAGATCATATGCTTAAAATGAGAGATATGATTGATTTAATTATTCCACGAGGTGGAGCTGGTTTGATAAAACTGATCAGAGAAAATGCAACAATGCCTGTTATCACTGGTGGTATAGGTGTTTGTCATACTTATGTGGATAAGGATGCTGATCTTGATAAAGCTGTTGATATTATTCATAATGCAAAAACACAACGTCCAAGTGTTTGCAATGCTTTAGACTGCATACTTATTCATGAAAAGGTGATTAAGAACTATTTGCCTGTTATAGTTGCTAAGCTTGCAAAAGATAAAGTGGAATTACATTGTGATGAAAAATCTTGGGATATTCTGAAGGATATTCCATCGTTAAATCTGGTTAAGGCTGTTGAAGAGGATTGGGGGAAAGAATATCTATCACTGAAAGCATCTATCAAGGTTGTTTCTTCTTTAGATGGGGCACTTGAACATATTGAGAAGTATGGGTCAGGACATTCTGAAGCCATAATTAGCGAAAATTATTCAACTGCGATGAGGTTTATTAATGAAGTGGATGCTGCCAGCGTCTATGCTAATGCCAGTACACGTTTCACAGATGGAGAAGTATTTGGTTTAGGTGCTGAGATAGGCATAAGTACGCAGAAATTTCATGCTCGTGGTCCTATGGGTCTAAAAGAAATCACAAGTTATAAATGGATTATATTTGGAGATGGGCAGATTCGCAGTTAGTCAAGGTTTTTTAGAGCTTCTTTCTGAATGGAAAATAGTTGTTGGATACCTTTCTGCGCTAGAGAAAGTAGCAAGTCAGTTTTTTCCTTTGAGAATGGTTTACCTTCTGCAGTTCCTTGTATTTCAACAAATTCATTTTTATCGGTCATAACTGCATTGAAATCAACCTCGGCACGGAAATCTTCTTCGTAGCAAAGATCAAGAAGTGTGGTATTACCCACAATACCAACACTGGTGGCAGCAATAGTGGACTGTATTGGTAGAAAGGGTAAAACCCTTTGTTTTCTAAGATTATGAAATGCCTGATATAGAGCTACGTATCCACCAGTAATTGCAGCTGTTCTAGTACCACCATCCGCTTGCAATACATCACAGTCCACATAGAATGTTCTCTCACCCAAAGCAGTCATATTAGTAGCTGCCCTGAGACTCCTGCCAATTAAACGCTGGATCTCTTGGTTTCTACCCCCTACCCTGTCACGTGGTGTACGGGTTAGTGTTGAACGGGGCAACATTGCATATTCAGCAGTCACCCAACCCTTACCACTTCCCTTGAGGAAATGTGGCACCCTATCTTCCATGCTCACTGAGCATAGCACTATTGTTTTACCTAATTTTATTAATGCAGAGCCCTCAGCAAAACTTTGGTAACCAAGTGTTATCTCCACTGGGCGGAGTTCATCATTACTTCTACCATCAATTCTAGCCATAACGAATGAATTTTATCATAAATATAGCTATAGATGTAATATTGGGAGTTGATGCTTTATAATAATGTGATATTGGTTGATAACAACTAATTTAGTTAAATCATATTTTGGCGAATTATTAACTTAGAACTTGCTGCAAGAAAATCAACATTGAAACAATAAAGAAGAATGTTTAGTGGTATGGAGGATAAAGAATCATATAGATGAAACCCGAAACTAAATTGGGGAAGGATAAAGAGAAAGCGAGATTAATACCGTCTTTTATGAATACCCCTCCATTGATTGAATATAGAAATATCTCCGTTATGCGAAGTGGGCGAATAGTGTTAAAAGATATTAATATTTCTATTGAATTAGGAGAACACATCGCAATCCTTGGTCCAAATGGTTCTGGTAAGTCGTCTCTAATCAAGACTATTACAAGAGATTTGTATCCATATATAGATAAAAATAACTCACATCTCCGTATATTGGGAAAGGATAGATGGAATGTATTTGAATTGAGGTCTTTCCTAGGAATAGTGTCCGGTGACTTGCTTGATAACTATGCTAGGGATATCTCAGGAGCTGAAGTTATTTTATCCGGATTTTTCAGTAGTTCAAGGATCTGGCGGTATCAGCATGTTGAATTGCCTATGAAAAAGAAGGTTAAAGAAGTACTTAAGCTATTGGAGATAGAACATCTGGCTGAACGTCGACTTAATCAGATGTCAACAGGTGAAACACGCAGTGTCCTTATAGGAAGAGCACTGGTACATGAACCTGAGGCATTGGTTTTAGACGAACCGACATCAAGTCTTGATTTACGAGCTAGCTCGGAACTTCACAAGGTATTACGTAAAATAGCTGCGACAGGCACTAGCATTATAATGATTACCCATCATCTTCAAGATATCATACCTGAGATTGGACGCGTCATCCTGATTAAAAATGGAATAATTGTTGAAGATGGAGTGAAAGAGAAGGTCCTCACTTCTGCATTGCTATCTCGCCTCTTTGATATTCCAGCGCAAGTAGTGAAGCGAAATGGACATTATTATCTCTGGTAACTAACTAGCTATATTGGTTTATGGATAAATAAGGGATTAATGAATTATTGTGTGTATGCAAAACGAGGTTTTACCATAATGGTACTGCTGAACAATTTTAATGATTTAAATCTGGTAATTGATTCCTTTCGCTGAGAAAGATAGCCGCTTTTATTGCTTCCTCAAGACTACGAGAGTCTGCTACTCCTTTACCAGCAATATCGAAGGCAGTACCATGATCGACTGATGTACGTATAAAAGGTAATCCCAGTGCAATACTAATACTCTTCTCAACATTATAAACCTTTATTGGAATGTGACCTTGATCGTGATACAGGGCAAGAATTACATCAAATTCACCGTTGATTGCGCGGTTAAATATTGAATCAGCAGGAAAAGGGCCAGAAACTTCTATCCCTAATGATTTAGCATCTGTTATGGCTGGTGTAATTTCTTCTATCTCCTCGCGCCCAAATAGTCCTCCTTCACCTGCATGAGGATTGAGTGCTGCTACAGCAATTTTCGTTTTGACAATACCCCAAGTTGAGAATGACTGCTGAATTAACATTAACTTATCCAGGATTAAACGATGGGTTACCATGTTACAGGCTTCCTTCAATGAGTAATGAGTTGTCAGATGCACAACCCTGAGAGGTCCAGATACTAACATAGTGGCATATTCCGTGACACCTGTAAGATGAGCGAGGAATTCAAGGTGTCCTATGTCTCCGTAACCAGCTTTTTTTACTGATTTTTTGTTTATTGGCGCGGTTACCAGCGCACAAGCTTTCCCTTCAATGACTAACTCGGTGGCTTGACTTATAAACTCTATTGCAGCCTTACCACATGCAGAGCAAACTTGCCCAATGAGCACCTCACTAATTTTTAGGTTTTTCATATCTAGCATATTTATTGAACCTGGTAAAGCTACAACTTCATTTAGTGTATCTATGCAGTTTAAAGACATTGTTTTATCGATAAGATTAATTGCCTTCTGCATAATAGAAGATTCACCAATTACCAGGGGCTGACAGATCTCATGGATGTATTCAGACCTAAGAGCTTTAGCTATAATTTCGGGACCAATACCTGACGCGTCTCCCATAGTAATAGCTATTAACGGAAGCTTGGATATTACCATAGAAACTTCTCTAATACTTTATAGTGATTTGCCTTGTATTTATTAAAAATGAAAAATCATTTATTTAAAAGATGCATAGATTTCCGCGAAGTTGATAGGGCCAACGTGTCGATGTTTGGATTTTTTCCTTAAATCAGCTTCGGCGTTCTTGAGTTCATCGCACACCATGCCATTTTCCCTGGCAAGGTAAGTTTCAAGAAATGCTGCAAG
>CAYPSP010000131.1:0-4205 GCA_964413335.1 uncultured Dehalococcoidales bacterium | reverse complement strand
TTACTGAATAACTAAGGGATAATCTGGGGTGAATGAGGGGACTTGAACCCCCGACATATAATCTAAGCGTCTGATATTATTAGTTCGGGATTGACACTGACACCAGATTGACACCCAAGACCTTACAGGGGTGGCAGGATTTGAACCCGAGGACAGCAACCTAACATCTTGTTAATGTTGACGTTATATTATTGTTGGTAAAGAGTTGGTAAAATTAGGAATCCGAAAAGGATCTCCTCTCTTTCTTCCTGAAGTCGAGAAAACCAATCCGGATCGAGTTATAGAATATTGCTTTTAGTAATCAATAGAAATGGGATATTGGAGACATGATAGCTTCTGAAAATTAATCAATGAGCACTTTTTGCTTTTATATTCACTTGATGAAACATGAAAAATATGTAAAGACTCAAATCTACTTAAATATTGTCGAACAACAATAATAGTATATCCTCGTCTCTTTTATTATTTGAATTGCTATTTGAAAAATCCAGAGAAGAAAGCTTCTCAAGGAGGTCCTCGTGCCCATAGCAATTTCCGGTCTAATAGCCTATCCATCTAATCCTTATGAAATCGGGCACACTATATTGCAATGCTTGAAAAACATTCAAAAGCAGGGCAATTTTCATGAGCTTATCAGTTGGGAAGAAACCGATATTCCTGGACGATTTGTTGCCACCGAAGTACTCACGAACATTGAAAGGGGTTCATTATTCATTGCGGATATTACTGAGCTTAACTTCAATGTTGTGTTTGAAATTGGGTATGCAATAGGTTGTAAGAAACGAGCATTCATTATACGCAACGAAAATATTATACAACAAGCCGACTTGATTAGACAAGTTGGAATATTCGACACACTCGGTTACGAGACATATAAGGATACCGCTAGCCTATCGTCAGTCATCAGATCAATTAATGACTTAAGTCCCAATCGTTTCGATGACAATTCAATAAACATGAAGGCACCAGTTTACATCCTTCTCCCACAAAATAAGGGTGATATAGAAACACACCTAATTGCTCGAATAAAGAAGGGGCGTTTGTTTTATAGATCTTTTGATCCAGAAGAGCAGGGTCGCTTATCTGCACTCGAAGCGATTGAAAACGTAGCCGCTTCCCATGGTGTAGTAACATACTTAGTTGCCAGCAACCGTGTTGGTTCAAAAATCCATAACTTTCGAGCTGCATTCATTGCAGGTCTAGCACAAGGCATGCGAAAGGAATTACTGCTACTTCAGATGGGGGATGACCCTATCCCGATTGATTATCGCGATCTAGTTCGTAGATTTAAGTATCCTGAACAAATTGATTCGTACGTTGCGGATTTAGCAGTCGCAGTAACTGAAAGATTTCAATTAGCACAGCCACCCATCGTCAAAGATCCGTCTACTTTCTTAACACGATTAAACTTAGGCTCTTCTTCTGCCGAGAACGAGTTTCAAGAGTTAGGTGGTTACTATATAGAGACAGATGAATTCAACCGTACTATTAGTAGTGATGTACAAATTGTATTGGGTCGCAAGGGTACAGGCAAGTCAGCGCTATTTTTTCAGCTTCGTGATCGACTCAGGGGTGACAGAAGGAATGTAGTACTTGATCTTAAACCCGAGGGCTTCCAACTCATCAAGTTCAAAGAACAAATTTTAGACTATCTTTCGGAAGGTACTCAGGAGCATACTATAACGGCATTTTGGGAATACTTACTGCTACTTGAAATCTGTCATAAATTACTCCAAAAAGACAGAGATTTGCATGTCCGAAATCATCAATTATTTATACCATATCAAGAACTTGCTGCCATCTACATGAGTGACGAGTATGTTTCCGAAGGTGATTTTTCTGAACGCATGCTTAGATTAACTCAGAGAATAACTAAAGATTTTCCTGCTAAAATAGCAGGTTCCCCTAATCTCCTAAGGTTAACTAATCAGCAAATCACCCAATACGTTTACAAGCATAATATAACTCAACTTCGCTCTTCATTGGCCAGTTATCTCAAGAATAAAAAATCTCTATGGATTCTTTTTGATAACCTAGATAAAGGTTGGCCACCTCATGGAGTTACCGCTCAAGATGTTCTTTCTCTTCATTGCCTTATGGATGCTATGGCGAAATTGGAACGAGATTTCAGCCGTCAAGAGATTCCCACTAGAGGGATAATATTTATCCGTAATGATGTATACGAGAACTTAGTCGCTATAACACCTGATAGGGGAAAAATATCTCAAGCATTTGTGGATTGGGACGATCCAGATATGCTGTTAGAGTTACTCAGGCGTAGATTTTTATCCTCAGAAGTGACTGGTGACCCATCTTTTGAAGCTATTTGGCGGCAAGTATGCGTAAGTCATTTAAACAACGGTGAGGAAACCGCACACTATATGGTCGAGAGATGCCTGATGCGACCGCGATCACTGATTGATTTATTTCGTTTTTGTCGTAGTCACGCAGTAAACTTAAATCATCAACGCATTGAGATTGAAGATATTGAAAAAGGTGAAGAGCAGTACTCCACTCAGCTTATCAATGACATTTATTTTGAGATTCAAGACGTATATCCCCCAGCCAAAGAATCGTTGTACGAATTAATTGAATGTCCCGCCGAGTTAGACAAAACATCACTAGATTCAATACTTACCAACTTATCAACCGAAGATGAGGTCAGAAAGAATATATTAAATCTCCTTCTCTGGTACGGTGTTATCGGATTCCGCCGACTAGATAATGAACCAACTTATATATATTCAGTTCGTTATGACATGAAGCGTCTAAAAACTCTCTTGCGGAAACATGGAGACGAAGGCTTTATTTATATAATTAACCCCGCTTTTTGGAAAGGATTGGAGATAAAGACTGAATAATAAAATCAATTTCCCCTCATAAAATCAGCTTTAGTTCTCTACAATGATAAATTCTTCTGCCAACAATTGTTAATGAAACACGCAATGCTCAATCTCGTATCCGTTACACACTTTCAACCTATTATCTTGATTTATTAACATGCATAGTGGCTAACAATTTGTAGGTGAAGGGTGCAAGATTTGCCACAGGATAGACAAGGCAATATCTGTTATGGCTTTTCTCGTGGAGTTCTTCCTGTAGTCGAGAAAATCCAGAGTGCAAAAAAAATAGATGATTTCTTTTGGTAATCTTTAGTGAAAGCCTCCCCCGAGAAATAAGTAAGGTGTCCTCATATTATCCTACCGGGAGAGATCAAGGGTCTTTTCAGTGTCATGAATAGCATTTCCCATAATATTCGTAATACACTTTTTCTGACAACAAACTGATTATGTAAAAATATCCTCGATAATATTTGACAATTAAACGTGTTCAGCATAAATGTTACATAAATATTCACCGTGTCTCGTCCCGCATTCGCAAAAAAATTTCTTCCACATATTAATTGTTATGTGTACAAAAGAAGAGAACAGCGCTCCTTAGAAAATACGCATAAATACGGAGATAGAAACAATTGTGAGAGCTTGCTTCATGAAAATAGGACGGAATCAATAAAACTATGCAAAAACTATTTGAAAATTATATTCAATCTATTTCCTCCAAATTTGCCTACGTAGAGACAAGTGAAATGGGTTACCGCACTGACTTTGAGATTTTAATCAAAGGAATTTTTGAATTAGTAAACGTTAAGCGTATAGATCACGATGCGAGAGCTAAACAAGGCAATAAGCCAGATTTTGTTATTCTTAAGTACAATATTCCAATTCTATATATTGAAGCAAAAGATATTGGTATTTCTTTGGATAAAATTGAGAAGTCCGAACAGATGGCAAGGTATTATGGATACGCAAACTTGGTGTTGACAGATTATATTGAATTTCGTTTTTATAGAAACGGTCAGCGTTATGAAGACCCAATAAAAATTGCGAATTATAACATCAAGAATAGAACCATTACGTCGATTCAGGGAAGTTATAAACACGTTGCTAAAACATTGGTTGATTTTGCACAATCACACAAAGAGCCAATACGATCAGGAGAGCACCTCGCAAAAATAATGGGGGGAAAAGCTCTTAGAATTCGAGATAACATCAAACAGTTTCTTTCTAATGAATCAGACAAAAACGATGGGATACTGAGTGTATATGAAGCTATAAAGAGACTGCTTGTCCACGATCTCACACAAGAATCATTTGCGGATATGTATGCGCAAACACTTGTGTACGGCCTCTTTGTTGCCCGATATC
>CAYPSP010000130.1:0-4219 GCA_964413335.1 uncultured Dehalococcoidales bacterium | reverse complement strand
TTTTTGCAGGTCCTGATTGTGGGTGCGTTTTGATGCTGAGTTTTTGCAGTTTTTTATAATTTTAGGTTGTTTTGAAGTTCCAATTTTGAGACCTTTTGGGACAAATCGCTGTTAAAAAGGAGGTCTGAAAACACATGCAAAAAACTAGCAGTGCTGTGAGAATAACCCATCTTCCTACAGGCATAGTAGCTATTTGTCAGGGAGAGAGATCACAACATCAAAATAAAGAATCAGCTATGAAAATTCTATATACTCGCCTGTTGGAATTTGAACGAATTGAGGGGAAAAAAAGAAAGGCAAAACTCAAAGGAGAACGTATTGAAGCAGAATGGGGAAGCCAAATCAGGAGCTATGTATTGCATCCATATAAGATGGTAAAAGATCATCGAACAAAACATGAAGTTGGCAATGCTGAAGCTGTTTTGACTGGGGATTTGGATGGTTTCATCTCAGCCTATCTTCATTCTAAGATTGCAAAAGAGACATGAATAAACGTATTTTATTGATAGTAATCATTCTATCCTTATTGTTGGCAGCACCTTCAGTTGTCAGTGCAGATAGTGGTATTTCTGTGCTGGAGGAAGGAGTGGAACTTGCTTTCCCTGAGAGGATTGTTTTTCACCTCGAAGCCCAGAGTGAAGTTGATATTGTTGATGCTCGTCTTCATTACCAGGTATCCAGACTAAATTATGCTGAAGTCACCAGTGAAGGGTGGCCTGATTTCGTTCCTGCGGAAATAATAGAGGTCAGTTGGGTATGGGACATGAGAAAATCAAGCTTACCTCCGGGAGTAAGCATAACATACTGGTGGACCGTTGAAGATGCTGCGGGAGAGATTATACAGACCACTCCTATTTTACTGAATTTTGATGACCTGCGCTATGATTGGAAAAGTCTTACTGAAGGTTCACTTGCCATTTATTGGTATGAAGGAGATGAACATTTCGCGCAGGAGTTAATGGATGCCTCTCAGCAGGGATTGCTCAGATTGAGCAGCGACATCGGCACCTTTCCAGAAAAACTGGTCAAGATATTTATCTATGCCTCAGCGGATGATTTACGTGGAGCCATGATATTTCCTCAAGAATGGTCTGGTGGTGCTGCTTTTACTGAATTTGACACAATAGTGATTGGCATTTCACCCGGAAACACTAACTGGGGGAAAGAGGCTTTAGTTCATGAACTAACTCATATGGTTGTACATCAGGCTGTTTTCAGCCCCTATGGACGATTGCCTATCTGGCTCGATGAGGGGTTGGCTATGTACAATGAAGGAGAACTCTCCCCTCAACTCCAATCCAGACTGGATGAGGCGGTAAAAATGGATAGACTTATTTCGGTGCGCAGTTTATGCAGTTCATTTTCCGCTGATCCTGAAGAGGCCTATCTTTCCTATGCTGAAAGTTATAGCCTGGTAGAATATCTTCTTATTAATTATGGGCAGGATAAAATGCTTAACCTGTTATCATTGTTCAAGGAAGGTAGTACTTATGATAATGCTTTGAGCCAGGTTTATGGGTTTGATGTATCTGAGCTTGATACTCGCTGGCGAGAGGCTGTGGCAGTTCCAGTGGCCCAACCTGCTAAAACATGGATGCACCCTGCCTTAATAGCGGTGTTATCGGCATTAATTACAGTATCACTACTAGCTGTTGCCTTAGCATTAGAGGAGAGAGATTGGAGGAATGGGTTGGTTTTGAATGACAAATAAAAACAAAAACGAATGGCGCATAATAACAATTTGTCTTGTCGCCGTGATGCTATTGTCGTCAATTGCCTGTCAACCTGTTCAGACAACTTACAACGACGAAACACTCAATCTTTATGGAGAGGGTCCTGCAACACTTGACCCGGCCATTTCTGCTGATACGGTTTCTCACAGCTATATAATGCAGGTTTTTAGTGGACTGCTACGCCTTGATGAAAATTTGGAGGTAGTGCCTGATATTGCAGAGAAATGGCAGGATAGCAATGATGGCAAAACTTATACCTTTTACCTTCGACAGGGAGTTAACTTTTATAACGGCAGGGAGGTTCTGGCTGAGGATTTTAAATATTCCTGGGAACGGGCCTGTAATCCGGAGACAGCTTCTCGGACAGCGGCTACATATCTGGGCGATATTGTTGGGGTACAAAACGTACTGGAAGGGAAGACAACGCAAATCTCGGGAGTAAAAGTGCTCAGTGATTATGTGCTGGAGGTAACTATCGATGCCCCTAAGGCTTATTTCCTGTGTAAATTGACTTATCCTACTACTTTTGTGGTTGATAGAGAAGAGGTGCAGGCAGGTAGTGGTTGGTGGCGTCAACCTTGTGGGACAGGTCCTTTTGTGTTGGAAGAATGGATGCCTGGCGACGTTCTGGTTTTAAAGCGAAATGAACAGTACTATGCTGAGTTGGCCAAAGTGGAGCAAGTTGTCTTTCATCTCCTGGCTGGTATGCCCATGGTCATGTATGAAAAAGGTGAAATAGATGTTACCTCTGTTTATCAGAGTTACCTTGATATGGTAAAAGATATAGCAAGTTCGTTTAACAGTGAACTCGAATTGATTCCTGAGCTAAGCTTTTACTATGTTGGTTTTAATAATAATGAAGCTCCATTTGATGATGTGAATATCCGCCAGGCTTTCTGTTATGCCGTAGATAAAGAGCGAATCATTAGCCTGATACTCAGGGGAATGGTAACTGATGCAGAAGGCATTCTACCACCAGGTATGCCGGGGTATGATATAGGACTTGAGGGGCTTGAATTTGATTTACAAAAAGCGAAGGGGCTTATCGCTGCCTCGAAATATGGCGACCCAGCGAACTTGCCCCCAATTACAATTACTGTTCCGGGTAATGGCAATAATGTTTCCGAGTATCTGGGAGCCATTATTCAAGATTGGCGGAAAAACCTTGGGGTTGATGTATCGGTGAGACAACTGGAAGCTGATGATTTCATATATAATGTCAAAGAGGAAAGAGATGAGATGTTTATGTTGGGATGGGTGGCTGATTACCCCGATCCATACAACTTTCTGGATGACCTCTTCCATTCTGGCAGTGAGAATAATCCTTTTAGCTATAATAATCCAGAAGTAGACGAGTTGCTGGATGCTGCTGCGATTGAGCAGGATGCAGCCTTGCGGCTGTCCATGTATCAAAAGATTGAGAAACAAATAGTTGAAGAGGCTCCCTGCATGCCCTTTTCGTTCGGCATGAACTACATCCTGGTAAAGCCATATGTAAAAGACTATGCGGTAAACCCTATGGGTATTGCTGATTTGAGGCGGGTTTACATCGAAAAAGAATAAATTTCATTGCTTGAACGAAGAAGAGTGACCTTCATCGCTTCAATGGAAGAGATTGGATTCTTTGGATTCACTACCTGGCTGGCAAATTCTGCCATAGTTCTTTTATTCTGGCTTCAAGCTGACTCAAGTTATCGTTGTTGTAAATCAGCTCATCGGCATATTCCATCTTTTCTTGTACAGGCATCTGGGCCTTGAGACGGGAAAGGATAGTAGCTTCACTGTTTTCCTTGTATTTGACAAGTCTCTGAATTACTTTTTCCTCAGAAGCCACTACGAGCCAGATAGTATCTACCAGGTCTTTCCAGCCTGCCTCAATAAGCAGACTGGCCTCAAAGGCAACAGTTTCCACCTTATGACGGCGACATGAGTTGATTTCTTTTTGGGCTGTCTTGCGTATTTGTGGGTGTACGATTCTATTTAAAATAGCCAGCGATTCAGGGCAGGAGAATACAAGTTGCCCCAGCTTCTGGCGGTCTATCTCATTATCTGCGCCAACTATAGCCTGGCCGAAGTTATCAATTATCTGTTGCCAGGCAGAACTGTGTGGGCGGTAAGCTTGGTGCCCCAGTTTGTCAGCATCGATAACCACAGCCCCAAGCCTGTTCAGGATTTGGCATACAGTGCTTTTTCCGCTACCTATGTTGCCAGTAACTCCAATTATAACCATTTTGTTATCCAATTATAATATGATATTTGATTAAATGCAGCAGTATGGAATTTTCTTTGTTTCTTTACTACTTTCTTATCTGAAATTTGTTTCTTGTATATAATTATTCCTGCGGAAGCAGCAAGGGGAAGAAAGAGCAAAGTTTTAAAATATACAGTTAAAGATTATCACGAAGGGGAAAGCATTAGCAGTAGCGAAAACCTGGGTAGATTCCTGCTTTCGCAGGAATGACATAAAAGATTAGAAGATAAAGATG
>CAYPSP010000129.1:0-4221 GCA_964413335.1 uncultured Dehalococcoidales bacterium | reverse complement strand
ATAATTTTAAAACTTGGCTAGATACTCAAGTTAAGCAAACTCTACCTAAAAGTAAGTTAGGACAAGCCATTAATTATAATTTAAGACAATGGAAAAAATTAACTCGTTTTATAGATAATGGTCGGTTAAATATTGATAATAATTTAGCTGAACGAGCAATAAAGCCATTTGTCATAGGTCGAAAAAATTGGTTGTTTGCTAAATCTACAAAAGGAGCTATCTCCAGCGCAATTGTTTATAGTATTATTGAAACAGCAAAAGCAAACGATTTAAAAACATTTCAATACTTAACATATTTATTTGAGAAGCTTCCAAACATCGACCTTGAAGATCGAATTCAATTGGACGCTTGTTTACCATGGTCAAAAGAACTTCCAGAAGAATTAAAACTTAAAACAGAATCATCTCAAAATTAATATAACCTTCTTGTTATTATATTGTAACAGAAGGTTTTTTTATTGTGAATGTGTATTTGGATTGACGCTTACCTTTATATAGAACTTCTACATTTCCAACAAATAATTCATCATGTGAAATTTTAAATATATTCGTCATGTCTGTGATTGATTGGAACCCAGATTCTGATAAGTCATTTTCCCATTTAGAAATTGTTTGTGGTGTTACATTTAGTAAACTTGCTAATTCCTTCTAGCTCATATTATTTTTGATTCGATTTGATCTGACTCTATCTCCAAAAGTCATCACTTCACCTCCTTTACAAAATTTATTATACAATAATTCTTACTAATTTCACAGCAACGAAACGTTGATACTCGCTTTATCCTGCTTATATCAATGTTTCGTTGCTTGTAGAACATTAATAAAGGCATTAACTATCTCAATAGATAATTAACGCCTTTTCTGCAATACTTTAGCCATTGATGCTGTTTATATGTCTTTTCTTACCATGCTCAAAACCGTCTCCACATGCCTCGAGAGTTCAGAATGAATGTCTTTCGACCTGTCGGTTCTCGGAAACATATCCACCACCTTTTTTGTACTAAGGTAAGTGGGAATATGTCCACTATGTAACCCATAATATGAAAAACATAAATCAACTAAACCAACCACTGTTTCAATCGGATATATTGGAAATTGCTGAGCAGACAACCTTCTTAAACGAACTCGATCTGCTCATCTCATCACACTCCAAAAATCTCTGATATATAAGTTTCTAAGTGTCATTTCAAATTTTTCTGCTGTACATTAATCTTTAATGTACAAACCTTTCTATTTTCCATCCCGTCTGAGGAGACTCATAAACCATATGACAAACCCAATATTGTTCTCCACTGCTGAGGATCAACTCGTTATTGTATTGAAGATCTACCGTTACTCTAAAGATTTTAGTGTTTTTATCGGGCTCATCAATCAGTTTGGCTTTCAATAGTTTTGCTGACTTCAGGTTATCAAAATTTGATTTAGCTCCGATATCGGCATCCGTTAAAGGCAATCCAATCCCTTCGTTAAATAATTCCTCGTTTAGCATATTTGATGTTAGCTTCCCCAGCAGCTCTTTTTTCGAGACACAGCCCACTGCAGTCTTAGCATCTTTATTATCCAACGCTGTGAAATATTCCCCAATAACCTGTTCTGGTTCTAATTTGGATAATCTGTCTTCTGTGCTATCTGCTTTAATCATTTTAGCAAGCCACTCGTTAAGCGTTAAGCCTGTCGCTTTTTCAAAACTGTTTCCTTTCAGACTACAAGCATTAAAAGTGCTGTGCCGCCCAGCGTTAATGAACGCGCCGATAATTTTGTCATCTTTTTTTACAACAATGCCCCTAGAATTCTGTATTGGATAATATTCCTGCGGCATACTCTCATGAAGCTTATATATTTTAACGTCAATGTCTGAGGTATTGGAGTATCCGCTCATGTCCAGGCCGATATCCTTTGAAAGCTCATTGTTATACGCAAAATAATATGCGTTTGAATTAAAATAAGATAAGGCGCTGATGTTGTTGAGTTTGTTATTCAAAGCGCTAATCTGATAATCGAGCGTCCATCCATATTTTTGAAATAAAGCTATAGCATCGGCATCATCTATATAGACGGCGATGTTTTTGTTCTCTAGAAATGAATCAATATAGCGTGCAAAATCTGTCCCTGCTTCGTAAAGACCTCCATCTTTTACGATATAGGCTTTATTATACAGCGTATCGTAGTAAAGCATGCAGCTATATCCGCCAATGTTATTAGACAATTTTATCGCATACTGACTTGTATGATTGTTGTTCAGGTTATCCTCTTGAACTGGTGTCAGGCTAGTTCTGAGCGTTGAATCTATATATGCCACTATTGGGGAATCGGTTGTTTCAAACTCGTTTGCTGATTTAAAGCCCATCATATCGGAGAGAAACTCAATTTTTACCCTGTTATACTCCGTATGATACGCTACTTCTGTTGTACCCGAAGGACTGGATGCTGTCTCAATAATAGAAAGCATTGTTTCATAGTCGTTTTGACCTATTGTGTAATATCTCCACTGGTCATTCATGCGAACCATCGCAAGAAGGGGTTCTGATTCATAAAACCTGAGTTCCTGATCCTCATTCCATTCTATTTGCAGATTAGCTGATAGCTCGAGTGGTGAGTTAATTTTCTTTTCAGTCCATTTAACACTATCTAGATATTCTGCTACTGCCTTTGCTGAGACGTTAAAGCCCTCATTCATCCGAGGCGCACGGGAAACAAATAACTTATCCCGTTGATACGATATTTTTGAAAGATTATCGATGTTAAGCATCGATAAATCCTGTTTGCTTTGTGTTGGGTTTGACGCAAGCCCTATAGTTACACCGACCACTAAAATTACTGCAATTACAATCACCCCAAAAGTCGGTTTTTTATAATTCATCACGTTTTTAATCCTCCCTTCTACATTCCCCTCACCAAAAGCTAGAGGACTCCCATTTAAAATATGTCTCCCAGTAGCTAGTGACAATAACGAATTAGCATAAGGTCTTTTAATATCTTTATTCATTTCTTTCAGTACCCGTTCATCACAGGAAAGCTCCATATCCGTACTCATTAATATAAATGCAAACCATACAAGGGGATTAAACCAATGTATAGACAATATAAAGAATGCTAATATTTTTATAACATGGTCTTTTCGATGAATATGGGTCTGTTCGTGTAGCAGAATATAATCCCTTTCTTCACCTTTAAGACCAATCGGTAGATATATTTTTGCTTTTATTAATCCAAGCACAAATGGTGTTTTCAAATTCTTAGCTTCATAGATATTTTCTTCTATTAAATCCGAATTTTTAAGTTGCTTTTTTAAGATATAAATAGATACAAAGCTATAAACAAGTAATGCTGCTATCCCTAGAACCCAGATATATGCCCCTACCTCTATGTATATCTGCAATGGATTTACACTAACACCAGTGGCTGGTACAGGAAATAAGGGGCCTACAAATGAATCAACTGCTTCTATACCACTATTAATCTGCGGGCTTTGCTGATAGATGATATCGTGGGGAATTGAAACTGCATTTATATTCCGCGGCATAAGACTAAGCATACTCTCAAATGAGAATTGAATTATCAAACGAAAAGCAGCTACACCCCATAAGGCATAGGAGATGAATTTTGGAGCTTTTTTAAGCGGTAGCCTGATAAGCATTATAAAGATTATTGCGTAGCTAGCTGTAAGGCTCATATTTAAAATTGAAAGAAATAGTTCACTCATTACTACACCTCCTTGTGCTCATCAATTAATTTTTTTAATTCTTCAGCTTGGTGCTTATTTAGACTTTTTGCTCCAATAAAAGCTGTTAAGAATTTCGGAAGTGATCCTCCAAATGTATCCTCAACAAAACGTATACTTTGTTTGGCGTAATATTCTTCTTTTGTAATTAAAGATGAAACTATAGCATTTTCATTTTGAAAAATACTATTTTCACATAACTTTTTTAGTACCGTATATGTTGTAGACTTTTTCCAATTCATTTCTATTTCACATAACTTCACAAGATCTCCAGATCCAATCGGCTCGTTCCCCCAGATTAATTCCGAAAACTTTTCTTCAGTTTCTGTTAGTTTATATTCTTTCATGATAAACCTCCTTGGTCTATAACTTATAAACCATGGCTCAAGTCTATATCACATAGACCCAAATGTCAATAAGTATTTATGTAAAATTATATAAAATCGTTACTGTTCACACCCACTAAAATAAAAAACACCCCAAATAGCTTCGAATTATAA
>CAYPSP010000128.1:3558-4266 GCA_964413335.1 uncultured Dehalococcoidales bacterium | reverse complement strand
TGACGAGGATAATGACGAGCACATCTTTGAATTGAAGCAGAAACTGTAACCACCTTGGTGTCTTTGCCAGGGTGACAAGCTGATTTTCCCCATACTGAGCGATTCGTCTTTGAGCGTCTGTGTTCGAAAGCCCTTTTTCATTTGTCTTAAGGGCTTCGAAGCACTCTTTGACTGTTTTTAAATAGAAATCGCTATGTTCGGACATTACATTATCCCTGTCTGTTATTCTGTATTATATACACCATAACCCTTCAGGGCTATCCCTTTAGCCATAAAGTAGTTGCTAGATTATACATGGACAACGATTAAAACGTCACGCACACAACCATTCCGACGGAAGTCGGAATCCAGTCATGATAAAATATCCCCGTATAGATCCTGCCATTGCGGATTGTCTTTTTCTATCAATTCTAGTTTCCAGCGCCTCTTCCATTCCTTAATCTGTTTCTCACGCTGAATGGCGCCTTCACGTTCAATACATTCCTCAAAGTACACGAGCATGTGAACACCATATTTCTTGGTGAAGCCTTCTACAAGATCGTTTTTATGTGCATAAACACGTTGCGGAAGGTTAGTGGTAAAGCCTACATAGAGAGTCCCATTGCGCTTGCTTGCAAGAATATAAACGTAATATCTACTCATATAGAAACTGGATTCCGTTTTTCAACGGAATGGAAGGTATTTACTTTTGTTCTATTATCATAATAC
>CAYPSP010000128.1:0-3458 GCA_964413335.1 uncultured Dehalococcoidales bacterium | reverse complement strand
TTGGCTTACTTCAATAAAACAAAAGCCTCTTGTCTGCTTCCTCTGAATATATTCTGTTATAGCAACTGGATTCCGTTTTTCAACGGAATGGAAGATGTTTACTTTCGTTCTGTTATCATAATACTTGGCTTACTTCAATAAAACAAAAGCCTCTTGTCTGCTTCCTCTGAATATATTCTACTATTGCAACTGGATTCCGTTTTTTAACGGAATGGACGGTATTTACTTTTGTTCTATTATAAACCTCACATACACAACCATTCCGACGGAAGTCGGAATCCAGTCACGATAAAATATCCCCATATAGATCCTGCCATTCAGAGGCATTCAAATTCATTAAGCTTGCTAACTTAACAGTCTAGTATCCCACCCTCAGCTTAATCTAACACCACAAAACTATTATTATTTTGAAATAGCGTTATTTAATCACAGCAAGGATGTCACTTCTGGAAATTATCAAGTATTTAATACCATCAAATTCAAACTCGTCGCCAGTAAACTTGGCAAAAACTATTCTATCCCCCACCTTTATATTCTCGGCGAGTTCCTCGTCTGTTCCTACTTCAACAACTTTGCCTGTTCGTGGTTTTTCTTTGGCTGAGTCAGGGATTATTAACCCGCTTTTAGTTGTGCTTTCTTCCACCTCTTCCTGCTCAACCAAAACTCGATCATCAAAAGGTTTTATTTGCATTTGAATTCTTCCTCCTATTTTATTTCTAATAATTTATTGATTTTTGCCTTATCGAAACCAACAACAGGATGGTTTCCAATCAAGACAACCGGTACTCCCATTATATGTCTGCGTTGCATTTCTCTGGCCCCTTCTCGATCTCTTTCCACATTCACTTCCCGAAATCTGAACCCTTTCTCTGCCAAGTACTGCTTGACTTTATTGCACCAGGGGCACGATGAGCCAGTAAAAATTATTATCCGTGGTTTTCTAGAAGCAGGCATTGCACACCTGCTCATATTTTTTAATGTTTTCATCTAGCACTACCGAATGCTTACCCATATAATCAATATTATAAGCTCTCATTTATACTACCTCCCTAGTTATCACTACCTGTTTATGACCATTCAAATCAATATATAAGATATCGCTTAGATACATGTTAACTTCCAGCCCTTTTATAAAATTAACCTTGGAGACAGTGCCACCAACAGTCTAACCAGCAATCTAAACAATTCCAAATGTGCCACCTGTTTACTCATAGAGATATTTAAATGCTGAACTGGCAGCAGTAGCTCCATCACCTGCCGCCGTTACCACCTGACGAAAAGAGTTATGTCTAACATCTCCGGCAGCAAAGATGCCCGGTGCTGAAGTTCTCATCAGTTCATCAGTAATAATAAATCCTGCTTCATCCAATTTTACTAATTTGGAGAAAAGCTGACTGTTAGGACTAAGCCCCACGGCAACAAATAACCCCTCTACTTCTAAGTTTGATAATTGCCCTGTTTTAACGTTTCGCAGATGGAGACTTTTTAATACCTCATCTCCCACTATCTCATTGACCACTGTATCCCAAATCATCTCGATCTTTGATTGCGAAAAAACCTTATCTTGCAGTGCCTTTGTTGCCCGTAACCGATCTCGTCTGTGGATAATATAAACTTTGCGACAAAGTTGAGCCAACTCTAATGCATCAGTAATAGCCGTATCACCACCACCTATTACAGCTACCTCCATATCGCGAAAGAAGAGACCATCACAGGTAGCACAATAAGAAACGCCATGTGCCAAAAGTCTTTTCTCGCCAGCAACATCCAACTTGCGGTACTCAGAACCAGCAGCAATGATAATTGACTGTGTTTGAAAATTGCCTTCCTCTGTAAAGACTTCATAATATTTTCCTGCTTCCACTCTAGTTAGCTCGGTAGTGAGAGTTTCAAGTCCATACTTAGTCGCCTGCAGCCGCATAAACTCACCCAGTTCCATCCCCGAAACCCCTTCAGGGAAACCTGGGTAGTTTTCCACTATCCTGGCGTTTACTATTTGTCCCCCGAAAATACCACGTTCCAGCAAGAGGCTCTTAAGACCTGCCCGTGCTGCATACAAGCCGGCAGTAAGCCCGGCAGGCCCACCCCCAACTATAATTACGTTATACCGTTCCATATTTTATCCTCGTAAATCCTGTTTACTTGCTAAAGAGTCAGAGAAACCAGCAGGACCTCTCAGCAATGGTATTACCAACAA
Organism: uncultured Dehalococcoidales bacterium; assembly: GCA_964413335.1. GTDB lineage: Bacteria > Chloroflexota > Dehalococcoidia > GIF9 > AB-539-J10 > JAUUZT01. The sequence goes on along the minus strand of CAYPSP010000128.1, from coordinate 1,261 downwards.
TATATTCTTTTCTCTGCTGTCATCTAAAACGCTAATCTTTCTCCCCACATCCTGAACAATGACATCCCAAAATATCTTTGCGCTTTAGTCACGCTGAATCTGTTTTCATACCACACTGACTCAACCAATTCTTGAAGCAGCCAACACTACGATTTCACTAAATAACCAGTCTCTCTAATATGCTACTTGAGACTGAGTCTCATTTACATAGTTATTTTATATAGTCACTGACCTTTTGTCAATTATTAGTTTCTTCCGATAAAATAGATATATGGCTATCAGCTTTCCCCCTGTTGAATTGTGGCATATAAGAGTGATTAAATAAGGTTTATAAAAATACCAGAAGAAAGGTAGAATTAACATGAACCAGAATATGATACGAATAGCAGCAGGGCCATTGAAGAAGTTCACCACCAACGTATTCACGGCGGCAGGGACGGCTAAAAACCTGAAAGAGGTTGCCAGGCGTTTTGGGGTGTCTTTGCCAGCAGAAATGCGTTAAGTTGACCGTCAGAAGTAATCACCACCAAGCCTGTGTAATGCTATTGTTGTTACAGGAAGCGATAAGCATTCCTACATCCATAAATTTTTACCGTCAATAAAGCAGCCTTAAAGAGCTGAATACCTGAAATAATTCCAGGAACTGGAAAGGGTAATCTAGTTATTTCTTCACCTGAGCTTATCCTTTTAATGGAATTGAATCCTGGCGACGCTGGACAACTATAATATAAGTGTTATTATTGTTACATTGCTGGAAGGAGGTTGATAATGAATACTGAAAAGGATAAAACACTAGAAGGACTTAGAATCGCTATCCAGATGGAAATTGATGGCAAGGAATATTATCTGCAGACCAGCCAGGAAGTTACTAATGAGTTAGGCAAGAAGCTGCTAACGTCACTAGCTGCTGAAGAGGATGATCACCGTCACAAATTTGAGGAGATATATAATGCCATTCGAAACAATAAGGACTGGCCGGTAACTGATTTCCAGCCGGACGGTGGCAAAAGACTGAGAACCATCTTCGCCATGACAGCCAGCGAGACAGACACCAAGATAAAGAATCGCAAGACTGAGCTCGATGCTATACAAACAGCCATGGAAATGGAAGGCAAGACTTTTGATTTCTATCAAAGCCAGGGCAAAGCTGCTACCTATGATGCGGAAAGAAAATTTTACCAGCTAGTGGCTGCCGAAGAGAGAGAACATAATCTGATTCTGCTTGACTATCTTTTTTCCATCTTTTCAAACTAATAAACTT
>CAYPSP010000127.1:0-4281 GCA_964413335.1 uncultured Dehalococcoidales bacterium | reverse complement strand
AATCTCAGTTTTCCAGGTTTTATAAAAGTTTATAGTGAAGGAAAGGATGACGAGGAGGAGGAAAATGTTTCCCGTTTACCAGCATTGCAATCTGGTGACAAGCTGGATTACCTGAACCTTTTCTCTGACCAGCGCTTTACCCAACCACCTCCACGCTATACCGAGGCAACACTGATAAAAGCACTGGAGCAGAAAGGAATTGGGCGTCCCAGTACATACGCACCCATTTTATCTGTTATACAGGATAGAGACTACGTATGTAAAGAAGAAGGCAAATTTCATCCCGATGAATTAGGAACAGTGGTTACCAAGATACTAGTTGAACATTTTCCTCAAATAGTAGATGCGGATTTTACCGCAAAGATGGAGCAGGATCTGGATGAGATAGCCCAGGGGAAACTCTCTGAAACATCAGTATTAACTAACTTCTACTCTCCTTTTGAAGAGTTATTGCAAAAGGCCTACACTAATATTGTTAGGATAGACATGAGTAAACCCAGTGACGTAATTTGTCCCGAATGCGGCGTACCAATGCTGATAAAATCAGGTCGTTTTGGCAAGTTCCTGGCATGCCCTAATTATCCCGAATGCAAGATAACGAAACCTTACTTTGTGAAGACAGGAATCAACTGCCCTGACCCTGACTGCGATGGCGAGTTGGTAGAGAGAATTAACAAAAAGAAACAGGTATTTTATGGTTGCAGTAATTATCCAAAATGCCGTTTCACTACCAGCTATAAGCCTTTAGCCCAACCCTGCCCCGAATGTGGCAAGCTCCTTTTGCAGGATAAAAAAGGACAGGTAAAATGTTACAGCTGTACATTCAAAACAACGATAGACAATCTAGAACAAATAAACCAGGAAAGTAGTGCAGTCGTATGAGGGATCTCTGCGCTTTAACTCTAAAACCTGAGACTGAAAAAGGGAACCGTGGTCAGCAGTAGATTACAGGGATTACGTACCCTTATTTCGGAGAAAGGCCTTGACTCCTTATTGGTATCAGAGCAGGAAAACCGCCGCTACCTGTCTGGTTTTAGAGGGTCTTCAGGATGGCTATTCATATCTCAAAAGCAGGCTCTGTTAACTACTGATTTTCGCTATACTGAACAAGCAAAACAGGAAAGTCAGGGTTTTGAGATAATGCAAACAGATGGAGAAACGGCCATTTGGTTTACAAAACTTATTCAAACACATGGCTGGCATAAACTGGGATTTGAAGCTCAATATATGCCATTCTCCACTTACCAGCAGCTTAGCAGGATAATAGAGGCTGAACACCTTGACTTAGAACTCATTCCCTGTTCCAGAATAGTTGAAAAGCTTCGCAGCATAAAAGACACGACAGAATTAAACATAATCACAAAAGCAGTTCAGCTTACGGACACTGCTTTTACTAAATTTCTTTCCATTATCAGTCCAGGGACAACTGAAAAGGAAATTGCATGGGAGATTGAGAGTTTTCTTCGTAAAAACGGGGCTGAGGCAACAGCCTTTGACATCATAGTTGCTACAGGCCCCAACACAGCCCTGCCTCATGCCATACCAGGCGAAAGACGCCTCCAACAGGGAGAACCAATCCTGATAGATATGGGAGCCAAAATAGACGGTTATTGTAGTGATTTTACCAGAACCGTTTGCATAGGTAAGGCCGATAAGACATTGCAAGAGATATACAGTATAGTACTGGAAGCACAACAGGCCGCTATAGAGGGAATTAAAGCAGGCATGAACGGTGCTGAGGCTGATAAACTGGCTAGAAATATTATTGAAGCAGCCGGATACGGCAACAATTTTGGACATGGCCTAGGACACGGCATAGGGCTGGCAATACATGAAGTACCTTCTTTATCACGACTTTCCAGTGATATACTTAGTGATAGCATGGTATTCTCCATAGAACCTGGAATTTACATTCAGGGCTACGGAGGTGTTAGAATTGAGGATACGGTAATGTTGGAGAAGGGTACTGTAAAGATACTCACCAAATCAGCAAAAAATCTGTCATTCTAAGGACTATAATAAAAAGGTAAATTAAAAGAACCTTTTGCCCTCCATGGATGACGGTTTACCAATAATAAACAAGGGGAGAATTCAATGATTAGTGCAGGTGAATTAAAAAAAGGAATCGCCATTGAATTGGACGGAAATATATACCAGATTACAGAATATCAGCACATCAAGATGGGAAGAGGGTCAGCTCAGGTCAGGCTGAAGCTTCGTGATATTATAAGCAGTAACACTACCGAACGTTCTTTCCAGGCCAATTACAAATTTACGCCAGCCTTCCTGGAAAACCGCTCAGTTCAGTATTTATACAATGATGGAGACCTCTACCATTTCATGGACAATGAGAATTATGAACAAATAGCACTAACGGTAGAACAACTTGACGAAGCAATTAATTACTTGAAGGAAGGACTGAGCCTTGATTTATTAACCTGCAAGGGTGAGCCAATAAATGTGGAACTACCAGTATCTATAGAGCTACAAGTCACAGATACGGAGCCTGGCTTCAAGGGAAATACCGCCACTGGTGGAAGTAAGCCAGCTAAACTTGAGACTGGTCTAACTGTACAGGTACCTCTTTTTATTAACAGCGGGGATAAAATTAAAGTTGACACCCGCAATGGGAAATATCAGGAGAAGGCAAATTGATTAAAGCTGACCTTCACATCCACAGCTGTTATTCGCCGGATAGTTGCACCCCTCTGGAAGTTATAATGGAGCATTGCCTCAAGATTGGAATAAATTGCATCGCTCTGGCAGACCACAACAGCATTGAAGGAGCTTTGAAGCTACAAGAAATGGCTCCTTTCACTGTAATCGTTGCCGAAGAGATTATGACATCTAGTGGTGAAATCATGGGGCTATTTCTCAGCGAGGAGATTCCAAAGGGATTATCCCCAGAGGAGACTATAGACAGAATTAAAGAACAGGGCGGCCTAGTAAATATACCTCACCCATTTGGGCGATGGCCACTTGAAAATTATAAAAAGTTAACGTCACCTGAAATCATGGAGAAACTTGACCTGATTGAGGTTTTCAATGCACGAACTCCTTTTCCAAACAGTTCCAGTAAAGCCTACGAACTGGCTCGTAAATATGGATTGCCCCGCGGAGCCGGAAGCGATGCCCACACTTCCAGTGAAATTGGCAAGGCTTATGTGGAAATGCCTGAATTCAGCGGTCCAAAAGAATTTCTTAGCAGCTTGTCACAGGGGAAAATTATCGGACACAGGTCTAGCCCGCTGATACACCTTGCCAGCACCTGGGCAAGAATAAAAAAACGGTGAGAGTTGCACCATTTACATCCCCTTTCTTTAGAATAACGAGATAAAAATAGGGAGGGTAGGCTCATGTTGAACCTCGGCTGGTTTTCCTCAGGCAAGGGCGAAGGCTCACGACGACTATTGCAAGCAGTACAGCAAAACATTAGCAATGGTGATATCGACGGTAAAATAAGCTTTGTGTTTTGCAATCGGGAACCTGGAGAATCGGAACAAACCAACCTGTTTTTCAAATTAGTACAAAGCTATAAAATACCATTGGTCCATTTCTCCAGCAAGAAATTCAAAGAAGGATTGCCTGCCAATATCAATTCCAAACATGAACCTCCCATTAGCTCTGCCTCCCACAATAGCAACGGTAGCAACATCTCCAGAGAGAACAGTCCATCACATGAAAAATGGCGCATCCTCTATGACAGAGAGATAGACAACATGATTAAACAATTTGCCCCGGACATCTGCGTTATGGCAGGCTATATGCTCATCTTAGGCAACGAATTGTGCCAGAAATACACCATGATTAATATTCATCCAGCACCTCCCTGGGGACCGGTAGGTACCTGGAAAGAGGTTATGTGGGAACTGATAGAGCAGAAAGCAGAACAGGCAGGTGCTATGATGCATCTGGTAACCCCTGAACTTGATAAAGGTCCGGTAATCAGTTATTTCTCATTCCCTATCAGGGGCATGCCCTTTGATACATACTGGCAAAAAGATGACAGGGACAGCTTATTTACACTCATCCGCCAGCATGAACTCGCCAGAGAATTTCCACTGATTATAGCTACTATCAAGGCACTGAGCCATGGGGATATTAGTATTAAAGATAACATGGTAATTGATGCTTATGGTAAAGTACTTAAGGGATACGATCTCAGCAAAGAGATAGATAAAGTTGTATCTGAGACCAGCTGAAATCAAATGATAGTACTATACTAGATATAATAACGACGACGCCTAATAATTGCTATAATCACAATAACGATAATCAACG
>CAYPSP010000126.1:0-4310 GCA_964413335.1 uncultured Dehalococcoidales bacterium | reverse complement strand
ATAGGTCATGCCGGTACGAGAAGTTCTATGTGAAAGGGTAGTTCAATAGATTGCAGTGCTTGAGGAAGAGGAATTCCTTTCTCTTTCATTGCTTCAATGAGGCTCTGGGCAACCTCAGGTGAAAGGCGTAAAACATCTTCCACTGTTTTGCCTTGTACCAAAAAACCAGGCAGTGCAGGGCTGGTGGCAAGATAAGCCCCCTCTTCAAGAAGCTGAATTTCAACCGGCAATCTATATCTTGTCATATGTTCAATAATATAACATTGAACTACTTTGGGCAAAAACCAGGAATAAGATTCCTGCTGCCTGCTTTCACAGGCACAAGGTTAGCAGGATTATTTTCTAACTGCTGTCTGCCTGCTCACAGCGAACTGATTAATCGAAGGACGTCTTTTCCCACGTTGAGCAAGTCTTCTGCGTTGGGTCGTCCATGTGTGTCTCCCAATGGCCCCCTGGTGCTATATTCTTCACGACCGTGAAATTCCCCTGCGATTTTCCACTCCTCCATGACATTAAAGCCCAGGTGTTCAAAAAACTGTCCTATGTATTTACAGGCAGGGATGGCTTCCCTTTCTCCTGTGTGAGGGCCGGAATAAGTGCAAAATACAACCGCCCATTTTTCAGGTAGCCTGGGTGCACACAATTTAATGTCGCCACGTTTATGGTGAAGCTTCATTTTGTCCTTAAAAAACTGTTGTACAGGCTCAGGAGGCAGCCATGTATATGAGGGAGCACCAAAAAATATAAGATTGTATTCAAGTAATTCTATTTCTTTTGCTTCTTCAATTTTCATGATGGATGATGAGATGTTCTGCCCTTTCAGCGTCTCATAAATTGTCCTGCTTACCTTTTCGGTGTTTCCGGTAGATGACCAGTATAATACAAGGGCTTTAAGTTTTTGCTTTATATCAGCTTCGTCTCGCATATAACGATTGTCCTCCTCAATTGCATTGATTTAATCAGATAAGCAACATTGCTAATGCTCTCAGACTCTATGTGGATAGTATGACATACGCAGAGGGCAACATCAATCAACAGCAATGAGGGTATCATATTCGCTGCGGGTATAGTATAGTGTCATGCAGTTAAGGTAAATCGTAGCCAATACAGGATGAAACGGGAGGGAAACGGTATTTGAAAATTGCTATATCAGCCGATGGGTCTGGGCTTGATGCCAGCGTTGGCCATAAGCTGGGCACCTCCAGATATTTGATTATCGTTGACCCGGAGAGTGGTGATTTTGAAGCGGTGTCTAACCCGGGGGATTCCGGTCAGCGAGGCGCTGGTATTCAGGCGGTAGTTCTTGTCAGCAGCAAAGGGGTTAGCACAATCGTCACCGGTTATTGTAGTCCAGCTATAAAAGAGCAACTCAGGGCAAATGGGATTGAAGTCCTGAGCGGTGTTAAAGATTCAGTGCGTGGTGTGCTGGAGAAATACCGGAGCGGCGAATTGAAATTCGGAATTCAACAGAAAAGTGATTCCGAAGTGACAAGAACTAAGATTGACAGAAGCACCTTCGTTCGTGCTGCCAGGGGAGCTGCGAAGCAGTTTGTTAATCTGTTTCCGATGATGGCGGGAGTTGTACTGCTTACAGGACTGTTTAATGCGTTCGTTCCAAAGGCATGGCTGACGTCCATCTTCGCGGGCAACCCCTTACTGGATACGCTGTGGGGAGCATGCTTTGGCAGTATCCTGGCTGGGAATCCTATCAATAGCTATGTTATAGGGGGCGAACTGTTGCAAAGCGGTGTCAGCTTGTTTGCGGTTACTACTTTTATGCTTACCTGGGTAACGGTGGGAATGGTGCAACTGCCTGCTGAGATAGCAGCCCTGGGTAAGAGATTTGCCCTGCTGAGAAATGGGCTGTCTTTTCTGTTTTCAATACCTATTGCCCTCGTTACGGTGCTAATTACGAATCTGATAATAGGGTGAGAAGCTGTTGATGAGTAAGAGTATGCAAAAATCAGGGGAGAAAGGGTCACAAATACGAAGGTTTCTTTTCCCTGCTGTGGTTGCGGCAATCTACCTGATTCTATTTATGGTGATGCCCGAGAAAACGATGCTGGCATTGAGAAGCAGCGGCAGTATTTTCAGCCAGATTGTATTGCCGTTATTGCTGGTATTCGGGGTTATGGTGCTTATGAATCTTTTTCTCAAGCCATCGCAGGTTGCCAGGCTCATCGGCAGAAAGTCAGGCATCAGGGGTAAGCTACTCCCGGCGTTAGCAGGAATAATCTCGGCAGGGCCCATCTACGCCTGGTATCCACTGCTACGTGATATAAAAAGCAAGGGCTCAGGGAATTCGCCGCTGGCTATTTTCCTCTACAACCGGTCTGTTAAACCATATTTATTTCCGATGATGATTGGATATTTCGGATTGATATTCGTGATAATACTAACGGTGGGCATGCTTCTTGGCTCGTTCGTGGTTGGCTATGCCGTTGACCGTCTCGCTGGCGATGGCTAACAATCTGGAACTGTCGTCATGCTATTAATTCTGGCTGTTATCAGTATATCCACTCCGGCAGGAAACAGCAGCCTGCGAGGCTTGTCCCTATCTAGCCTTGACAGTTTTCAATTCAGTGATAGAATGAAATTGAGCAGTCGCAATCTTTTTAGATTGCTCCTGCGGGATAATTGTGCCAGGTTTTATTATCGATATGCTGGTTGATAAATTGTATATTCAAAAGGCAACTATAATGGGTAACAAGAGAGCTTTAGTTCTTGGTGTTATCGTGGTATTTCTTCTTACTATCTTTTTTTCTGGCTGTTCAGCTTCGACAGATGAGTTAATCGAGGCCTATCAGAGTGGTTACGAGCAGGGTAAGGCGGCCGGATATGAAGAAGGGTATGACGCCGGTTCGGCCTTTAAAAAGGATTATGGCAATCCATCATCTGTATTACCAGTGCCGTCATCCAGCCCTGTTTCTCCGGCGTATTCAGGAGATGGATTTTCGTGGGAAGTCGCTATAGACCATGTTGGTGAAAAAGTTACCATCTGTGGACCTGTTGCCGGCACACATTGGGCCAGCAGCAGTAATGGCAAGCCGACATTTATTAACGTGGGTAAGGACTACCCCGCATCTGACAGATTTGTTGTGCTAATCTGGGATGATCATCGGAGAGCATTTCCACAGCCACCTGAAGACTATTACCAGGGTAAAACGATATGTGTCACAGGTTTAATCCAAGAATACGAAGGATGCGCGGAGATTGTCATTTCAGGACCTGAACAGATTAAAGTACAGTAGTCGCATGCGTTATATAGTCATTGTACTGATTTGTCTCATTATGGGTGGTGTCGCATGCTTTCTTGCGGGATGTGGCGGCGATACATCGGTACACGAAGAGGCACTGGTCACGAGAGTCATTGATGGAGATACCGTGGAACTTCTAGACGGACAGCGCGTGCGGTATCTTTGTATAGATACGCCTGAGCTGGGTGAGGACTACTATGATGAGGCTAGTAGACGAAACATGGAATTGGTGGAAGGTAAGGTGGTAGAGTTGTGGACAGGGCTTGAAAACCGCGATGTCTATGGCCGACTCCTGAGGTTTGTTTTTGTTGACGGCACCTTTGTCAATGCTGAACTGGTAGCAGAAGGACTGGCAACAGCATACATATTCAATCCTGATGAACGCTACAGCCAGCTATTTGTTCAGCTTGAGGAATATGCCAGAATGAAAGATGTTGGGTTGTGGAGTCAGTAGCGCTTGGCCTGGATAAAAGCCGCCGTGCCTTTTTTCTTGATTGCTCGTAGGTTCTTTATATGAGCGTCCTCGTGGACTGGTTTCAGGAAATCAAGTTTGGTACAGGTCTCAAACTCGTCGCACTCCCAGCATCCTGCGATACCCTTTTTCTGACAGCACTGTCGTATTTTGCAGAATGGAGGTCCACCTCCCAAACGGCATCCCTTGTGACAGCGAAATTTAACCATTGCTCCCAGCACCTCATAGCATTTGTCATAGTTTTCAAATGCCTTGCCGAAACTGGTCTGGGCGAGGAAATCAGCGAACTTCTTATACTTGGTACGTCGCAGTTCCTTCCGAAGGTCGCGGGCGAAATCCGGTATCTTCTGCTGGTATCCGTGGCAGTCCCCGCAGTAGAGTCCGCAGTATGAAATCAGGCTTTCGTTTCCGTCCAGCTTGTCCATGCTATCCTCCGCTTATTGGCTAATTAAGTATCGAAAATTAGCTCTTATAGATGCCGAACTTAAGGAGAGTCTGGCATGACCCTGACCAGTACAGTGCGACTCCTGGGGCCGTCGAACTCGCAGAAGAAGATGCCCTGCCAGGTACCAGGGAGCAGT
>CAYPSP010000125.1:0-4391 GCA_964413335.1 uncultured Dehalococcoidales bacterium | reverse complement strand
TTTCTGGATAAAGGGTTCAACCTCTTTTTTGACCTTGGCCGACACCGGGGTCTGTTTAACCTTGATCCCGTCTGCGACAAGATTCATCTCATAGAGGTTCTTCATAGTATCTTCGACAATGCCTAAGGATTCTCCGCTCCAACCAAAAGAGGCGAAAGCCGCCCCCGGTTTTCCTTTGAGATCGGCTTTTTCAAGCTTGAAGAGTACCTGTTTCATGGTATTTATAAGATATTGGTACTATTATTATTGTTCACCTATTTTTGTATAAAGGTAAGGTACTTCCGATGACAATTCGAGTATTAGCCAACTAGCTTAAAGAGAGGTTAAATACTATTATTTTTATTCTGTTAAGTATTTATTAATAAACAAGAAATATGCGAGGTTGTATTCTAGCTGTTGTCAGGTTTTCCTTAGCAAAAAGGATTGAGGTATAGGTGTTACTTCTTTGTGTATTAACAAGTGTTATAATCATCTAGATTTATATATAATCTTATATAAAATTACAGTTTGATGATGAATAAGTACAAAATTTTGGCAATAGTGTGGATAAGGTTAAGATTATATCAGCCCGAACTGTTTACTTATTCTCCTACTATTTATGTATTACCTGCTGCCCTCATCACCTCAAGTGATGAGAGAGGACGATGACAATGAAGCAAACACGTGGACTAACACTAGTCTATACTGGCGATGGAAAAGGTAAAACAACAGCAGCTTTGGGGCAAACTATCAGAGCTGCTGGACACGGCATGAAGGTCGTCATTATCCAGTTTATTAAAGGGGATAGCCTTTGTGGGGAACATCTTTTTGCTGCAAAGTACCATCAATTTGAGATTGTACAACTGAATACCAGGAGCAGCTTCAATATGAGTTTAGAAGAACTTCGTTTGACTACCAGTCAGACCTTTGCCTTGGCTGAGAAAACCATAACAAATGGTATATATGATATGGTCGTTCTTGATGAGATCATGATTGCTTTGAACAAAGGACTAATAGATGAAGCCCAGGTGCTGGACTTGATAGCTAAGAAACCTGAGAAAATGGAGTTGATTCTAACCGGGCGTGGGGCGACAGCAAAGATTATAGAAAAGGCGGATATTGTCACCGAAATGAAGGAGGTCAAATACCCGTTCACTAAAGGCTATATCGCCCAACGAGGCATCGAATATTAAATATAACTAGCGGCGAGTACCTATTCCAGCTAAGTGGAAAAGTATGGGAGATAATAACTAGCTTTGAAGGTACAGTTTTTGCATTGGCAATTTTATAACTATTATTTGGTCTAATTGCAAGCCGTCTTCACGGTTTTTATAATTGTAGTACTAACCTAATGAAGCTCATTATATTGGTATTTCAGAGGTATTGAAATGCTTGAAACAGGACTAATATGGAGCTAACACGTCCGTTACTCAAATTACTGACGGAACTAGGGATAGGCTCTCGGCGAAAGATGTCAAGTGCTATACGTCAGGGCAAGGTGCGGGTGAATGGCATTATCGCTGAGGATTTCTCATATCTTGTAGAGATAAACTCCGATGTTGTTAGCATGGATGGAAAACAGCTTGAATTACGAACTGAATCGAAGGTATATTTGATGTTAAATAAACCTGAGGGCATTCTTTCAACAACAAGAGATACTAGAAATCGAAAGACAGTAATAAGTATTTTGCCGGAGAAGTATCGTAATTTAAGGATATACCCGGTTGGAAGATTGGATAAAAACAGTACTGGACTATTGCTTCTATCTAATGATGGACAACTTACTTACCAGCTTACCCATCCCAAATATGAACATGAGAAGGAATACGTGGTTTTAATAGGGAGGCAGTTGAAACCGGAGGAATTAAGAAAATTGGAGACTGGAATTCAACTTGAGGATGGAATTACCTATCCTGCTAAGGTAAGGGAGCTGAACCATCCCTTTGCTTTCTGCTATAACATAATAATTCATGAAGGGAGGAAGAGACAGTTACGTCGTATGTTTGATGCTCTTGGCTACCAGGTATTTGCGTTAAAACGCATCCGTATAGGGAAACTGAAACTGGGCAAGCTAGAGGAAGGACGGACACGAGAACTAAGCGCTTATGAAGTTAAGATGTTGTTAACGGATATCCGATAATTATATTGGCTAATGAATATATGAAGGATAATTTACGCGAATAAATAGGGATTGAGTATAGTGAATCTGGTAGCATTTTTACGTCAGAACAAAATTAACTTTGAAGTTATTGAGAAAAAAGCTACTCATCATGCAGCAGAGGCATCTCTGGCTACAGATATACCATTGGATAAAATAATTAAAACTCTGGTATTTGTTGACCAGGATTCAAAACCATTGATAGCTATAGTCAAGGCTGATTGTATGGTGAGCAGACATAAACTTGAGTTGTGTTCAGGGTCGAGGTCTGTTCGTATTGCTTCAAATGAGATTGCAGAGCGAGTTTCCGGTTATCCTACTGGAGGAATACCTCCTGTTGGGCATAGGAAAAAATCACCTGTGTATATTGATAACAAGATTCTCGATAATGAATATATTTGGTGTGGTGGTGGGACAAGGACCAAATTGATAAAACTAAAAGTATCGGATGTTATTTACTTGCTGTCTCCCCAGTTATGTGATATTTCGCTATTATAAGATGGTTGTTTTCTTATTTGTTTTTTAGCCCAGTAATATGCAGGAAATTAACATAATGCTAAACTAGTATTGGCTGCCACAAAATCTGCTGATTCTACCAGGTGATTTTTCAGGAGGCAAAGTACTGATAACAACTATTGTAGTTCTCAGGTGAAATAATCTGTGATACTTAAATATTTTCTCCCTGGAAGATGCCGGTATATCCTTGCTTAACTGGGTGGCTTAATTGGCAGAAGATGAGTTGAAGGACTTTTGCATTTCTATGGAGCAGGAAACCCATGGGGTTGTATATTACTAGTAGGGATTGAGACCTACCGGAGTATCCCGCATCCCAGACTGCAGTATGGATATTCACGCCGCAGCGAAGTAAGCTTGAACGTGGCAATCCCAATGCCATGATATTTTGAGGTAGATGTACTATTTCGTTATAGGTGATGAGGTAACATCCTGTTGCCAGGTTGATAGTTCCTGAGCTGGAGAAAGATAGAGGAGAAGTATCCGATAAAATTCGCTCTTTATTTTCATATCCTATGGCACCAGAGGAAGAGAACGAGGCAATCTTTTGTACAGTGAGATCAATGCCACCAGGTTGGAGTTGTTTCTCAATATCTAATAGCCCTTCAATAATAGGAGGGCTTTTCTCTAATAACCGTATAATATCTTTATTATTAAGTACTGGAGACATCTCAAATTAATCCTTTATTATATATTTTATAACAGGAGTGAAAATAAATAATAATATTCATATTCAATAAAATTGTTGTTAAATGTTAGAATATAATAACTAGCATGACTATTTACTTGACCTGATCTATCTTTACATATTATAGTTAGCGTAATAAAAGGTAACTTGGTCCAGTGTTATTTCAAAGCTTGGGTCTTTCCAGTAAGCAAAAGTCCAGCTAACGAAGTATAGTGGCATCTCTGTAGGTTTTGCAAGGGGTTTAGTTACTAGGCAAAGAGATTGCACTGAAGACGAGGAAATACAAAATCAAAGGAGGGTGTCATGGCTTTTGCAGACAAAACGTTGGTATGCAGTGATTGTGGGAGGGAGTTCACATTTACAGCAGGAGAGCAGGAATTTTATGCGTCCCGTGGTTTAATGAATGAACCCAAGCGTTGCCCTGATTGTCGGTCTTCACGGCGCAGGGATAAAGGGGGAGGATCAGGAGAGAGACGTAGTTTTCCTGCAGTATGTGCTAGCTGTGGTCAAGAGACTACAGTTCCGTTTGAGCCTACTGAAGGTAGACCTGTTTATTGCAGGGAATGCTTCGCCAGGATGAAAGAATCCGGCGAGCTATAAGTTTCGTAGTTAAGTAATTAGATTTTTACTTTAACATACGAACAAGTAGTTTAGTTGCATTTTTAATAGAAAATAAAATAGTACAGTGTAAGCTGTTGTGTCATTGTATATGGAGGTTTTTGACATCTGGGATAGGTCTCTCTATACTAAAACAGTTAGTGTGGTGCCCGAGTGGCGCAATGGTAGCGCAACCGATTTGTAATCGGTAGGTTAGTGGGTTCGAATCCCCTCTCGGGCTAGGGTTAGATTTACCAACTGGTTTGTGGTAAAATTATTGCTGGAGGAGGGGTGCCGGAGTGGTTAATCGGGGCAGACTGTAAATCTGCTGCCTTCGGGCTACGTAGGTTCGAATCCTACCCCCTCCACTTAAGGTAGGATTGTGCCCACATAGCTCAGTTGGTAGAGCACGTTCTTGGTAAGAACGGGGTCACCAGTTCGAATCTGGTTGTGGGC
>CAYPSP010000124.1:0-4392 GCA_964413335.1 uncultured Dehalococcoidales bacterium | reverse complement strand
GGTTATTTATTACCAACAGGTCTCTTGATGCGGGTATTCAGAATATATTATTTACTGACTGTCGTTCGGCAGAGGAAGTAAAGGAGTGTATCCGCATGGTACTACCTGAAACTCCTGAAGATGGTGGCGTACATGGAGCTGCTAGTCGCCGCAGTGTTGGTTATATATTAGAAGGAGGTAGTGCTGCATGGGTACAAGCCCAGAGAGATGTGGTTTGTGCCTTCATGATTGAAAAGGGCAGAGCTGTGGAGCAGATTGATGAGATACTGGATGTTAAAGGGGTAGACATGATTCAATTTGGCCCGACTGACTATTCCGTAAGTATTGGCAGGCCCGGGACTGCGAGAAGCCCTGAGGTTCAAAAGGTACAACGTGACATGATAGAAAAGGCATTGAAGAAAGGGGTTCATCCCAGGGTCGAGCTGGTTACCCTTGACAATGCACAGGAGTTTATTGACATGGGGGTTCGTCACTTCAATATAGGGTTTGATTTAAGGATGATTCATGAATGGTGTAAGGGGAAAGGGGAGAAGATGAGGGAACTGCTGAACGCTTAGCACTGTCTGTAAATCGTGTATTAATAACGATTCGATTTAAAAAAGGAGAGGCAAGGATGAAAAAGAATAATCTCAGGGAGCTATTAAATGCTGGTAGGCCAACAATAGGAGTGCACCAGGTTAGTGTTTCGCCTATTATTACCGAGGTAATCGCTAACTCAGGGGCTTTTGATTATATTGAACTTGTTGGAGAATATGCTGATTGGAATCTTAAGGACCTGTCGGTTTTTGCTCGAACTGTTGAGTTATTTCCTCCGATGTCTTCAATGATGAAGGTAGAATGGGAGCCCAGGGTATTCATCACAGGCAGGTCACTGGCAGCAGGTATTCAGAATATGTTATTTACCGATTGTCGTTCTGCAGAAGAGGTCAGACAGGCTATTCGTGCAGTAAGAGCAGGAACTCCCGAAGACGGAGGAGTTCATGGCGCTCGTCTCAGTCGTAGTGTTGGCTATGTTTTGGAAGGCGGTAGTGCTGCATGGGTACAGGCTCAACGTGACACGGTCTGTGCCTTCATGATAGAAAAGAAGGCAGCCATGGATAATCTTGATGAGATACTGGAAGTAGAAGGGGTTGATATGCTGCAGTTCGGTCCTGGTGACTATTCTGTTTCGCTTGGTAAAGGCTTTGATATGGCTGGTGGAATGCTACCTGAAGTCGATAGGGCGCAGCGTGACATGATAGAAAAGGCGCTGAAGAAGGGGATACATCCCAGGGTGGAATTGGGCAGTTTTGAGGCTGCCACAGAATATCTAGAGATGGGCGTGCGTCATTTCTGTATTGGCTGGGATGTTGCGGCTGTCCATCAGTGGTGCAAACAAAATGGTGAAGGGTTACGGCAATTGCTCGCTGAGCTGAAATAGGATTATATGTTAATTAACTGTTGCCCAGTTTAAGGTTACTGGGCAACAGTGGCAGGTAAAGCGAAAAAGTAACGACTATCTAATATTAGATAGTCGTTACTTTTATTTAATGTATTTGGCCGGAGACTATCACTCAGGGGCAGTGTCTACTGCTTGTCGGGCGGCGAGAAGGTTGCCGTCTGCTACCGTAACTGGGAAAGTGCAACCGGCGGCGACAATCAATCTGTGGCCATCCATTTGTTTGATAGCATCATGTATCTGTGCTTTAACTTCAGCTCCTGTACCACACTGCAATACACCGAACTGGTCTATCCCGCCTGCCAATGCCCCGGAAAACATTTTACCGCCCTCTGTAAGGCTGGGTCCTGCTGTTCTGTCATGCCAGTTCATTACCTGTACAGGGTAATCAGCCAGTTGGGCGAACATCGGATACTTTCCGTGGAGGTGTAATATGTTGAACCATCCCTTCTCCGCTGCCTTCAGAACTTCCAGATCATATGGTCGACCGAAATGATGATATTCTTCTTCGCTCATTATCTCGTAGCTGGCGGCTCCGGTTGACATGAAGATGCCGTCGGCACCTTCCTCAATAACCGCACGTGCGAAGCTCTGGCAAGTTTCTGTCAGAGCGGTGAGCACCCTCTCCATCCGTTTGGGATTGCGGCGTAGTTCTACAAAGCATGCCTCGTCGCCAGAGAGGCGGGTTGCTAATGCAAGGGGATTGAACATGGTATGGATAACCGGAGTGTCAGGGTCCTTCTTTGCTATTACCAGGCGTAAACATTCCAGTTGTTTCCCATAGGTTCCCTTGTGTATGTCCAATGGTTTTATCTGGTCCCAGTCAGAGGGCTTCTTGACTGGGGCTTCCAGGAAATCACGCTCCCCGATTAATTTGCCACGGAATTCATGTTTCAGTCCATAGTCATCGACACAGTAGCTTGATGAAGGTGGAATTTTGATGAAGTCAAAATCGTACTTGGTGTAGAAATCCAGGGCTACTCTCGCCAGCGACTCTGCCTCCTGGTCATCAATTGGCCAGTGTCGCCAGAATGCCACTGGCATGCGGTCAACCTTTTCGCCGGCTATTGCTGCTTTTATCCTTTGCCTTTTTGTCATTTCCGCCATTTCAAATATCCTCCTTTAGCTAAGTATTATGGATAATATGTACTAATAATGATACATAATCTACAAAATATTTTCTCTGCTAATGCTCTGACAGATATTTCAGCAGAGCTTTGATACCGATTTCTGTGCCTGTCTGAAGACAGGATTCATCAAAGTTAAATCGGGGATTGTGGTGAGGATAGTCAAGCCCCTTTGCCTTGTTGGCTCCTCCCAGGAAGAAGAAGCAACCTGGCACCTGTTGAAGGTAGAAGGACATATCCTCTCCTACCATGGTTTGTTCGGCGATGACAACGTTCTTTTCCCCCACTGCTTCTCTGGCTACATCCGTGACCAGTGTGGTCATTGCCTCGTCATTTACCACCACCGGGTGGCGGTGCATATAGTTAAACTCATAGTCAGCCCTGAATCCGTCACATATTCCTTTGATTATCTCTTCCATCCTTTTTGGTATGAACTTGCGAATTTCTGGGTCAAGGGTCCTGACAGTGCCTGACATTTCCACTTTGTCCGAGATGATATTAAAGGCGCCACCGCCATTGATGGTGCCTATGGTAAGAACCGCAGGAGTGAGGGGGGAAATCTCACGGCTAACTATGGACTGGAGGGCAGTTACTATATGGCTGCTGGCCAGAATTGTGTCGATGCCGTCCTGGGGCACTGCCCCGTGTGCGCTCGTTCCTTTTATTGTTATAGTAAACATGTCGGTGCTTCCCATCAGGGGACCAGGTCTAAGGGCCACTTTTCCTACGGGAAGGTAATTCCAAATATGTAAACCGATTGCTGCATCTACAGTTGGGTTCTCAAGAACCCCTTCGGAGACCATAAGCTCAGCGCCGCCTGCTCCTTCTTCGGCTGGCTGGAAAACGAATTTAATAGTTCCCTTTAGTTTATCTCTATGCTGTGCCAGTATTTTGGCTATGTGTAGTGCGATACTGATATGCCCGTCGTGTCCACAGGCGTGCATTTTCCCATCATGCAAGGAGACATAATCCACCTCGTTCTGCTCTTTGATTGGCAAGGCGTCCATATCACTACGATACATGATTGTCTTGCCTGCCTGTTTGCCTCGTAATAGGCCGACAACGCCTGTTTTTCCGATACCTGTTTGCACTTCCAGTCCAAAACTGCGTAACTTTTCGGCTACATAGTCGGAAGTTTCTTTAATATCAAATCTTATTCCAGGAATGCGATGCAATTCCCGCCTGACTTTAATGAGTTCCTCTTTCTCCTGTTGTATCTCCGTCTTAACATCGATATCCATGCAGGTTATCTCCTTTTTGATTATTTTCAGCTTGCTGTGCAGTCATCTAATATAATCAATTGTAGCACCATATATCAGGTAATGGAGAAGTAGTTCTTGTCCTGAGTAGTTTTGGGATGATAATTTAAGGCAGGTTAATTTATGGTACTGTCGACTCCTTCTCCACTATAGGCCATTTTGCTTATTACGTCGAAATACTGGATGGTACCATCTGGCACCACTGCTACCCTGGCTCCTTCAGGATAATCAGCCTTAAGTATGGTTATCACCTCGTCCCAGTTCTCTGCCCTGGTGATGGAGCCTGGAGGGGCGATCCAGGCTTCGCCAGCTTTGTCGTGAAGTGGTGTAAGCAGGATAAATTTCTGGACATTTTCTGTCAGATTTGACGCTCTCCATAGTTGCCCAGCGGTATGGTTGCCAAATTTACGGCGTAGATAGTGGCACACTTCGCCGCTGGGGTTGCTGCTAATCATGACTACGGTACCACCGGAGTCTGGTAGCAGTGATTGTGCTATAAGCGAACCAATCATCGTTTCATTGGACTTGGCATTGCAGTTGACAACTACTATATCAGGCTTGTCTGGAA
>CAYPSP010000123.1:1572-4403 GCA_964413335.1 uncultured Dehalococcoidales bacterium | reverse complement strand
CCACCAGCAGCTATAAATTTTTCAAGGTCATTGTAGAGCCTTAGCCTTAGTTCATTAGCCAGCACTTTACCAGCTGATACATCATCTCCATAAGTAAAACCACCTGGTATAACTACAATCTGATAATTAGAAAGACTCTCTTTACCTCGAATTAATTCACCAATATGAACTAATGATGGAGTTGCACCTGCTTCATTAAAAGCAAAGGCCGTTTCATTATCACAGTTTGTACCAGAGCTACGGAGTATAAGCACTCTTACTTTAGTCATCTATTTTTTACCAATCGATTGGTTTCTGCCAAGCATCTTTTAGTTTATACATTGGCATATCAATCACTTTCTTTCCATTAATTCCCAGCACTTCCAACATTTTGGTATTTGTAAAATTACCAATCATTGCCATTTCTGTGCCATTCATAATCATTTCAAATTCGGTCTTTTTATCAGGTGAAATTTCAACAATAAATCTACTGTTTGATTCCGAAAAAACTATAATGTCATTTCTATTTATTGATTCTCCCAGTGGTATTAATTCCAGTTTAATGTAAGCTCCCAGACCCCCTGCAAAAGCCATTTCAGCTAGAGCAACCCCTATACCACCTTCGCTACAATCATGACAAGCTAAAACCAGCCCCTTCCCAGTAGCTTCAGCAAGTTTATCCATTAGTTTTTTAGCTTGAAGCGGTATTACCTTAGGCACGCTGTTACCAACAAACCCTCGGCTTCTAAAATACTCTGATCCACCAAGTTCATTATAGGTAGTCCCAACAATGTAGATTAAGTCACCTGTCTTTTTAGAATCCATCGATACTGCGTGTTCCACGTTTTGCATAACCGCAATAGCAGAAATGAGTAATGTGTGAGGAATAGAAATAATTTTACCATCGGATTCGTATTCATTATAGAGACTATCTTTACCAGAAATAAAAGGAGTTTGATATGCAACGGACATATCATGACAAGCCTGTGCTGATCTCACCAATGCTCCTAGCACATCAGACTTGCTAACATCTCCCCAGCAAAAATTATCCAGTAAGGCAACGTGATTTAGATTCCCACCTACAGCGATAACCTGCCTTAACGCTTCATCAATAGCAGAAGCTGCCATCCAGTAAGGATCTATATCACCATATTTATGGTTTATGCCATTAGAGATAATCACCCCTTTATCGCTATCCAAAAGTGGTCTGATAATCGCCGCATCTCCAGGGCCATCATTCTCTATCCCAACTAAAGGTTTAAGAACACTGGCACCCTGCACTTCGTGATCGTATTGACGTATCACCCATTCCTTACTACAAATATCCCATGAGCCAAGAATAGTTAGTAAATCATCGTCAAGACAATCTGGCTCTTTGAAATCGGGCTCTGGTAATTTATTTTGCTTCCAAATCGCTTGTCTCTGTACCTGTGGTCTACCTTCGTGCAGAAAAACCATGTCAAGGTCACATACTTTTTTTTCGTTATAAAAAAGTTTTAGCCTTTGGTCCGAAGAGAACTTACCAATAACAGTTGCCTCTACCTCTTCCGCAGAAAATACATCCAATAACTTATCAAGCTTCTCCGGAGGCACAGCTAATAACATTCGTTCCTGAGATTCAGATATCCAGACCTCAGAATATGACAACCCTGCATACTTCAATGGAATTTTATCCAGATTTATATTCACCCCTGTTGATGCAGCCATTTCACCTATAGCAGAAGAGAGTCCTCCGCCTCCACAATCGGTTATCCTAGAATACAATCCCATATCTCTAGCTCGTAATAATGCCTCAGTAACTTTTTTCTCCATAATAGGATTACCTATTTGAACTGAACTGGAGGAAACTTTTGTTGATTCATCAGTTAGCTGTTTTGAGGCGAAAGTTACTCCATGGATCCCATCGCGACCTGTCCGTCCCCCAACTACTACCACCAAGTCGTCTGTCTTTTGTATCCCTATTTGCGATACTGCCACAGGTAATAATCCAACTGTACCACAAAATACAAGTGGATTAGACACATAATAATCATCAAATAATACAGCCCCGTTAATAGTAGGAATACCAAGCCGATTAGCATAATCAGCAACGCCTGCTCTAACACCTTTAAAAACACGGCGAGGATGTAATACTCCAGGTGGTAATTTATCATAAGGATAATCAGGTGGTGCGAAACAGAATACATCAGTATTTAATATTGGTCTCGCTCCCAATCCTGTTCCTAAAACATCTCGTACAACTCCTCCAATTCCTGTTGCAGCTCCACCATATGGTTCTACCGCTGATGGATGGTTATGTGTCTCAACCTTGAAGCAAAGAGCCCATTTATCATCCAGTTCTATTACACCAGCATTATCTTTAAATACTGAAAGACACCACGGTTTGTTAATCTCTTTGGTTGCCTTCATAATGGTACTTTTAAGTAAATTATCAATAAGTACACCATTGAAGTTAATTTTCCCCGAAAATGTCTTATGGCAACAGTGTTCAGACCAAGTTTGAGCTATGGTCTCCAACTCAACATCGCTTGGATTACGCCCTTGTCTTTTGAAATAAGAAATAATAGTCTGGAATTCGTTCACATCGAAACCAAACGACTGACCAATCTTTATCCTATCAATCTCACTTGATTTCAGTATGTCTATATATTTTAACTCGAATTTATACTCAGGATTCTGCAAGAATCCAACAGCTCCTGCACTAACTACATGCTGGATGTTATAGTTCACCAGTAATCTATTACTGATTACCTCCAATTGATGCTCATTAAGCCTACCTTTAATTAAGTAGCGTTTAGCTGTTCTAACTGCCTGAATATTATTCAATCCGAGGTCCAGGGTTGCCTTCATTA
>CAYPSP010000123.1:0-1562 GCA_964413335.1 uncultured Dehalococcoidales bacterium | reverse complement strand
AGTGTCTTCCACCGGGTCCGAAACACCAGCATTATAGGCAACCTCAATAACATAACAATCCTCATTGTCTTTGTTTTGAACGATGGGATTCGGTTCACAAACATAATTCTGTGTAAGAGGGTCGGCAAGAAGTTTCTGGCAGAGCATATTAAGTTCACCAGAGGTCAACTCTGCATCTATCCAGTATACGTCTACTACTCTAACGGAAGTTCTATTTTCTATCCCTAAATCTTGTATGTCTTTAACCAGGCCAAGCCCTCGAACATCTAGTATTCCATCTTTCGTCCATATTTCTACTCTATGTATCAAATATAATTTCTCCTGATTTAATTAAACATATTAATCATCTACTACTTTTACTGCTGTTCCATAAGCAACCATTTCAGCTGCTCCAGTAGACACTGTTGAGGACACAAATCTTAAACAAACAATTGCATTAGCTCCTTTTTTCTCAGCTTGTTCATTCATTCTTTGCAGTGCTTCTTCTCTAGCCTGAGCTAACATAACTGTATAGTCCTTAATTTCGCCACCCACGATATTTCGCAAACTAGCCATAAAATCTCGCCCAACATTTCTTGCCCTGATAGTACTTCCACGAACCAACCCCAGCGTCTCTGTTATTCGCTTACCCACAATTTGTTCACTGGTGCATATTATCATTTTTCCACCCCCTTAAATTTCTTTTTATCTTCTTCTTTATCCTTAAGCCTCTCCCTGATAAGAGAAAAAATAATGAGACATAATCCAACTAATGCTAGTACAATTGCAACACTAACATAATCGGGAACCGAAGGAAATATTTCTCTAATCCATTGTACTATTCCCCAAACTATCAGAATACAAAGTCCAATCAATAGTAAAAGACCACCAATCTTTCTCATCTGTAAACCTCCTTTTATACCATCTATCCGCACTGCAGATTTACATTTTAAGGGAATTCCTGATGGTTAATCTTCCTCAATTTGTAACTTCTCCAGAAATTATAAAAACTCCAGGGGGTGACTGCCGGCGTTTATATTCATTTTTATCTACTAAATTAGCAACCCTGGTAACAATTTCTTTATTGTAGCCCATATCTACAATTTCATTTACAGAAATATTTCTATCCATATAAGCCTGTAATATTGGATCTAACATATCATACGGAGGTAGGGTATCAGTATCCTTTTGATTTGGCGCTAACTCTGCTGATGGCTCTTTGGTAATTACGTTACTCGGTATTTTTTCACCATCTGTTAAACTATTCCTGTAATTCGCCAGTTCGAAAACCATCGTTTTATAAATATTTTTTAGTACAGCAAATCCACCAGCGATATCCCCATATAGAGTCCCATATCCAGTCGCCGATTCACTTTTATTACTACAACAGAGTACCATCCAACCAAATTTATTTGATAGTGCATAGAGAATGTTCGCCCTCACTCTAGCCTGTAAATTCTGTTCAGTAATTCCTGGGATGCCATTATCAATGTTTAAATTTAACATGTCCAAAAATGCGCAGAATGCTTTCTCAATAGAAATTACATTAAGTTTAATACCAATATTCGAGACAAGCGCCTCAA
>CAYPSP010000122.1:0-4407 GCA_964413335.1 uncultured Dehalococcoidales bacterium | reverse complement strand
CTATCAATTCGGGATAATTATGTGAGCATTGAGGCATGCATTGTGTACATCTCGTATGGAACCTGCAACCCGATGGAGGATTAACAGGGCTAGGTACGTCGCCAATTAACAGGGTTTTATTTCCCCTTTGTTCAGGATACTGAGCAGGAATAGCTGAGAGCAATGCTTTTGTATATGGATGCATGAGATTTGAAAACAAATCCTTCAATAAATTAATAATCTGAGCTTGTATAGAAACATCGAGTGCGGATACAGGTTCATCTGCAACGATGAACTCTGAATTTGTAGCCAGCGCTCTGGCTATTCCTATCCGTTGTCGCTGTCCACCGCTAAACTCATGGGGGTATCTGTTAATTTGATTTGCTGTAAGACCAACCTTGCTCATAAGTTCTATCACCTTGTCTTCTTTCTGACTTGACGGGACTATGTGATGAATCATCATTGGTTCGGCAATAGTCGCTCCTACTGTCATCCGTGGATCTAACGAGCCATAAGGGTCCTGATAAATGAGCATCATCCTCTTCCTGTATGGCGTCATCTCTCTATACAATCCTAATAACAACCAGTGAATGCTATTACTAATCTGAAACCATTATGCTATTCTAAACATAATCGCAAAAAGTAAGCTTAGAAAGGAGCAATAATGAACCAGAGCAATGAGCGAGTGAAGACTGAGGTAGACAATATTTCTTTAGTCGATACACACGAACACATTATACTTGAAACAGAACGCGACGAATGTGCCAAGGATTTCAGCTACCTTTTTGCACATTACAACTCAAGTGACATGATATCAGCAGGATTATCACCTCGGATGATGGAAGCCATACGCTTACCGCTACGGAAGATGAGAATAGAGACCTATCAACGCCGCAAATCTCGCCGTTTTATTCCTGAACCTACGAGCTATGATATGTCCCTGGATGAACGCTGGCAGGCAATGGAACCATTCTGGGAGATGATTAGAAATACAGCCTATGCCAAGCAGACACTGATAACTATCCGGGATATATTTGGCGTTGAAGATTTAAATCGAAATACCTATCGCCAGCTTTCTGAAGCAATATCCAGTTCCAGAAAACCAGGCTGGTACGAGCACGTCCTGAGAGAAAAGGCTAATATTGCCATGTCTGTTGTCGACATACAGAGCCTGGAAGTGAATCGTGAATTCTTTATTCCTACTATGCGCCTGGACCATTTCATTAATGTGCAGTCGAGGCTTGATCTTGGAATACTCGAAACTGAATCAACTATGTCTATCCATTCGCTGGAGGACCTGGTCAAAGCTATGCAGACCGTGCTGAAGTATTATAAAGAAAACGGTGCAGTATCAGTTAAAACTGGCCTTGCCTACAACCGTGTGCTGAAATATGAAAAAGTTTCACGGCACGAAGCTGAAATCGTCTTCAACCGCGTTGCCAGTCAACTTGGGGAAGGTTCATCATGGCTGGAATCCAAGCCATTGCAAGACTACATGATGCATCAGGTAATACGCGCTGCAATCGAAAATGAATTACCAATTCAGATACATACCGGCCTTCAGGAAGGTAATGAGAACATCATCACCAATTCCAATCCTACTCACCTGATTAACCTTTTTATTGAATACAGGGAAGCTAAATTTGACCTGTTCCACGGTGGATACCCTTATATCCATGAATGGGCAACCCTTGCAAAAAACTTTGCCAATGTAACTGCCGATATTACCTGGCTGCCCATTATTTCACCGGAAATTGCCAGGCAACTGCTGCACGAGCTTATCGAGACAGTTCCCGGTAATAAAATCATGGCTTTTGGCGGCGATTCAATGACGGTTGAGATGGCGTACGGGCATGCTAAGATGACACGTCAACTGGTGACCCGTGTCCTTTCCGAAAAGATTGCCGAGGGCTACCTGGATGAGAACGAAGCCGTGGTACTGGCGCGTAGAATGCTCAGGGACAACCCGGCGTCACTTTTTAAATTGAATATCGGCTGATGAATCTGAGTAATTAGCTGGCCCTAAAAGCAGTTGAACAGTGATATCAGATTTAGGGGTAATCCTAATGTTTTGTTACGCACTTAATGAATAGCCTATTTACTAGGGTAGTACACCAACGTCATTCCCTATATAGCATTCCAAATGGCATTTTCACGGTTATCTTTCGTAAGTTTTCCTTACCGCTATAATGCTAATAAAAACGGGAAAATATTTTAGAGTAAGTGGCATGTTACATATAGTCCAGAATTTGTATTAGACCCTAATATAAAAATGCTTACGTGTGAAGTGACCTCCACTTCAGGAAGAGATATCTCTACTGGCTATCTTACCTCTATGAACCAAGTTAAAGCGGGACTTTCTAAGCTTTATAGTCTAGTATTACCTTTGTATACGGTCAGCCAGCACACCATCTTGACAGCATAGAGCAATCCAGCTAAGATGCATTCTTAAATTAAGTATATGACTCAGGTTATGCAAGGCGTGAGCCATCCCGACCTGGAGAAGGAGAAAGGATGGCTTTTTGTTTCACTGTAAAGCAGGCCATGATAACTGAGCGATGACAATAAAGATTATTACACTGCTCTCCTACTTTCTAATCGTCCTTATTATCGGCTTGTTTGCACGCACCAAATGGAAATCCTCTCCGATAAGTTATTTCCTGGCTGACCGTAAACTTGGCACCATGATGCTGCTGGGAACCATGGTAGCCACCAATTTCTCAGCTTTCACTGTTTTCGGAACCTCCGGGGCAGGTTACCGTGACGGATACGCCTTTTTCCCCATTATGGGATTCGGTACAGGGTTTATGGCATTGACCTTCTGGTTGCTGGGGAGAAAAATCTGGAAGCTTGGACGTAGCAAAGGAGTAGTAACACCATCAGAACTGATTACTAACATTTATCATAGCCCCTTTCTATCGCTCCTCTTTGCAGTAATCATGATTATCTTTACAATACCCTACCTGGCACTGCAACCCATGGCAGCAGGATATGCACTTGAGGAACTGCTGGGGTTGCCTTATTTTTATGGATGTATTCTTGTTACCGTTATCATCGTGCTATATACCCTCCGCGGAGGGATGAAGGCCGTGGTCTGGACTGACCTGTTCCAAGGTGCCTTTATGACGGTGATGCTGCTGGTAGCACTGGTCATAGTTTCCCAGTATCATGGTGGTTTCATTGCTGCTAACCAGAAAGTCCTTGCCTCCAACCCTGAACTTTTCTCCCGTCCGGGAGGAATCGGCAGCTATACCTACGGCATCTGGTTTAGCTACATCCTGCTCTGGTTTTTCTGCGACCCCATGTTCCCACAACTCTTTCAGCGTTTTCTATCCGCCCGAAGCAATCTGGCTATTTCCAGGACTATGCTCTTTTATCCCCTCATCTGCACGGTGATTTTCTTCCTGCCGGTTTCCGTTGGCGTCCTGGGACACCTCTCCTTTCCTGATCTTGCAGCCCAGCAGAGCGATAAGATTCTCCCCATGTTGCTGACTTCAATCTCCGGGGATTTCGTGGCAGCGCTCATCCTTGCCGCTGGAATTGCTGCTCTTATGTCAACCATGGACTCACAACTCCTGACTTTAAGTTCTATTTTTAGCAGGGATATCCTTTCCCTTGTAAGGAAGAAAAAAACTCACGGCAGCACCGCAGGCCATATTTTCGTTATTGTACTAAGTCTTGCCGGACTAGCCCTTGCGTATAAGCCACCGGCAACCATACTCCAGATTGCCACGCAGACATTTTCAGGACTCGCCGTGCTCTTTCCTGTCGTCCTGTTCGGTTTATATTTTAAACGGAGCTATTCCATAGCCGCCATTCTCTCCATTTTATGCGGAGAAGTCACTTTGTTCATGTTTTACCTCAAATGGCTTCCGTCAGGTCCTTTTCTACCAGTGATTTGGGTAATGCTGGTTACTTTTGCTGTCTACCTGATAACCCACGCTATTATGCTGTGGAGGGAAGACCTGCTTGCGTTCCAGGCACCAAAATGGCTGTATAACCCCTATGTTTATATAATGGCAGGGATATTCATCCTGTCAATGGATTTCTGGAACTGGGGCTCTGTCCAGCCAATGTTCCTGGGCATCCCTGCCTGGATATGGTTCTTTGTCCTCCTGTCGGCCATCCAGACTTTTACCATGGCACGGATGATAAAAAACAAATCCTGACAGGTTCTCATCTTCTCTAGTTCTATCATTGACCAGTATATATAAAAGAGAACAAGAAGCTTACTCGTTGCTACATAATAACCGTAGTATTTAATCATTTGAATCTAAGGCTTTCCTTTACCTATTCAGGCAATAAAGCCTTCCATTTTAAATATTTCAGGCATATAATGATAAAAGAGTGACTTAGCATGAAATATCTACAGTATAAACAGAACAGTTTAACTAGATAATCGGTTTATGTTGTAAAAAATAGGAGGGT
>CAYPSP010000121.1:2366-4448 GCA_964413335.1 uncultured Dehalococcoidales bacterium | reverse complement strand
GACTTTGTTATGATTGATTCCGAGTCGACGTTGCGGGAGGCTGTCGCAAATAGTGATTACTTCGCCGGGATAGTTCTGCCAGCGGATATCATGGAAAAATTTCAGCGGGGAGAGAAACCAGACGTTATAATCTATTTTTCCCCGGAGACGACGGAGGAGAGCAGGGAGTTAGTTAGCCTTATGGTCAAAAGCCTGGCTTATCGGCAGACGGGGCAATTGGCCAGTTTTGATGAGACAGAAATAGTGCTGGGTACGGACCTGTTGGGAGAGGATATACCGCTGCGGGAGCGTATGAGGCCTCTGTTTGCGGTCATGCTGCTCATGATAGAGATGTTTGGCCTGGCAAACCTGATTAGCGTGGAGGTGCAGCGGCGCACCGTCCAGGGATTACTGGCGACGCCGATGAGGGTCAGGGAGTTGTTTGCCGCCAAGGGCATTAGCGGCATCGCACTATCCCTGGTCCCGGCGGTACTGTTTCTGACAGTGGTTGGTGGTATGAACAACCAGCCACTGGTAATATTCACCGCGATGTTTCTGGGGGCGGTGATGGTTACCGGGATAAGCTTCCTGGTCGCTGCCCTGAGTAAGGATTTAATGTCTATCCTGGGCTGGGTATTCGTAGTTCTTATTATTATGGTTATCCCCGCGGTGGGTATCATGATGCCGGGAACTATCACCGGCTGGGCAAAAGTTATTCCTTCATATTACCTGGTACTTCCGGTACACCAGGCAGTCCATTACGGCAGCGGATGGAGCGATGTTGGACATTACATGCTGGTGCTGCTGGGATTTGACCTGGCATTCATCAGCCTGGGAATCCTGGCGCTGAGGAGGAAATTCCAATGAACGTGAGAAGAACTGGAACCATGCTGAAAAGGGAAGTATTGCAGGGTAATAAAGGTTTCCTTTTAATTATGGCCATCGTGGCTCCGATTATAATGTCGCTTGTCGTTTCCCTGGTCTTTGGCACACTGTTTAATACGACGCCCCACCTGGGTATCCTGGATGAAGGCGATTCGCGGATGATGGACCTTGCCAGCGGCTACTCTTCGATGGTTACTACGGAGTACGGCACGGATGCCGAACTGAGACAGGCGGTGGAGAATGGCGATGTCAGTATTGGGATGGTATTGCCCGCTGGTTTCGACCGTGCCGTGTTGGAGGCAACAGAGACGGATTTAACGGTCTACATCTGGGGAGAAGGCAGAATGGAACATTTCGAGACACTGATTATTAACATCGATAATGTAATACTGGAGCTTTCAGGAGTGGAGGCCCCGGTTAACATTGAAACCATTTCCCTGGGCAGCGGAACAGGTGTTCCCTGGAATGAACGGCTGTTGCCGTTCATCGTGCTGTATACGGTAATCCTGGCGGCAGTTATGCTGCCAGCCATGGCAGTGGTCACTGAGAAAGAGAAAAAGACGATGGCTGCGCTGGTAGCCAGCCCGGCAACACTGGGTGAGATATTTTTCTCTAAAGGAGTAGTCGGAGCAGTGCTCAGCTTGTTTATGGGCATTGTCGTCCTGTTAATCAACCGGGCATTCGGTGTACAGCCGTGGCTGCTGGTACTGGTGCTGGGGCTTGGCGCCGTGATGGCGGCTATTATCGGCCTCCTGGCGGGAGCTTTTCTTAAGGATGTCACCAGCCTGCTCGCGTTTTCTAAAATGGCTGGTATTCTGCTCAGCGGGCCTGCTTTAATCTATATGTTTCCCCAGATTCCACAGTGGCTTGGCTACTTTTTCCCAACCTACTACATGATTCAGCCGATTGTGGACATGGTACAGAGGGGCGGTGGCTGGTCCGATATCGCCGTGAATGTCTTCGTTCTGATTGGGCTGATTATAGTTTTTTCTATCATACTGTCTGTGGTACTGCGGAAGAGGGCGGAGCAACAACTGGCCTTATAGGTTAGTGAAAATTACTATAAGAAGGAAGAAGAAATAAGTAAACAAAAGACGTGAACAATTAAGAGGGCATAAATTTACAGCTTTTAATTCATAGCGAATAGTTGATAGCAACTTTCCACCCAGACACAGGGTAGATCCCTGCTTTCTCAGGAATTACAAAGACTCCCTCACC
>CAYPSP010000121.1:0-2356 GCA_964413335.1 uncultured Dehalococcoidales bacterium | reverse complement strand
CATGATAATAATTACTTAGTTCGATATTCTTTTCTTTCTTTCTGTCCCCTCTTCCTATAACGAAGAGGGGACAGAAAGAAAGACAAGAATATCGATCTAAGTAATGATTATCCTGTCCTTCTTGTTCGGGTCGAGTGACATGATAGCACGGGCTTCATCGGGGCTGGCAATCTCCCTGCCGACTTCCCAGGCGATGGCAACTATTTTTTCTACCAGTCTGATATTACTTGAGGGCGAACCGTCAGGCATAAAGAGGTTATCCTCAAGGCCAACCCGTACGTTGCCGCCCATGACGATGGCAGCCGTTGACAGGGGGATTTCTGCCTTTCCGACGCCGGACACCGTCCAGGTCGAACCCTGTGGAATGCTCTCCGAGAGGAAGAGCAGGTTTTTAAACGTAGCGGGCATGGAACCGGGGACGCCGAGTACAAAATTGAAATGTAGCGGGGACTCGATATACCCCTTTCGCTGAAGGTACTGGGCGTTGTGAATCATCCCTGTTTCGAATACCTCTATCTCCGGTATCACCCCTGTCTCTTTATATACCCCGGCAAGTTCCTCGATAAACTGGGGTGCGTTTTCGTAGACAACGGTTGGCATATTGTTTGAGCCGGTGGTAAATGAGCCCATCTCGGGGAGCAGTCGTACGGGGTTCATCCGTGCCTCCCAGTCTCTGCCGGCGCGTGCGCCCGTGGATAGCTGAATAATTACATTGGGGGAGGTCCTCTTTATACCGGCGGTGATTTCGCGGTATATGGTGGTATCAAGTGTTGGCTTCTGCTGGGAATCCCTGGCATGGATGTGAGCAACTGAAGCACCGGCATCCGCACAGCGGCGGACATCCTCGACTATTTCATCAGGTGTCACCGGCAGGTTGGGATTCATCTGCTTCGTCGGCACGTTCCCTGTTGGGGCAACGGTGATAATCAATTTTTCCATGAATCAATTCCTCCCTCTTACTGGAAAGGTTATTATTTCTGCTTTCTGCGGAATTTCACGCCGTTGATTTCTTCAAACACCTTTATCATGGCTCCCTTGTCTTCCTTGCCCAGGCCGGCAGCCAGCGCCATCTGATAGGTAGTGGTAGCGGCGTGAGATACCGGCAGGGGTATCTTTTTCTGCGCTGAAATCGCGGCGGCGGCGGCCAGGTCTTTATATGCCTTCTCCATGTGGTAACTGTTGTCAAACTCGTTTTCCAGTATATGGGGCAGGAAAAACTCGGAGGCGAAACTGCGGCCGGAGCCGTTGTTGATGAGTTGGGCGATTTTCTCCTGGTCCAGGCCGAGCTTTATCGCCATGGGGAGCACCTCGGCGAGGGCGGCCATGTTGATGTCGTAGATAAGGTTATTGGTCATTTTGCTCAGTTGTCCTTTGCCGATGTCTCCCATGTGGAGTATGGTGCTGCCGATAACATCGAACATCGGTCGGATATCTTCCAGGATGGCTTCTTCGCCACCGAACATGATGGTCAGGGTACCGTCTTTTGCCTTTGATTCCAGTCCGGTTACCGGGGCGTCAACAAAACGAATCCCGCGCTTCTGTAACGATGCGGTGATGTCCAGAGTCCAGAAATAATCGCTGGTTCCGCAGTCCACCAGCAGCAGACCCTCTTTTGCCCCCTGCAGGATACCATTCTCTGCATTGATAACGCTGTCTATGACGGTCGCATCGGGCAGACTGAATATAATCACATCGCACTTTTTTGCCACCTCGGCCGGTGAATTAACTGCCTCAGCACCATGACCTGCCAGGAAATCCATTGGTTCCTTATCGATGTCGTGAACGGTGAGATTGAAACCGGCATTAATGAGATTTAACGCC
This sequence comes from uncultured Dehalococcoidales bacterium, assembly GCA_964413335.1. Lineage (GTDB taxonomy): Bacteria > Chloroflexota > Dehalococcoidia > GIF9 > AB-539-J10 > JAUUZT01. The sequence continues at coordinate 535 of CAYPSP010000121.1, read as the reverse complement.
ATCCATTTTCCCATCTTACCCACGCCAATGTAGCCTGCATTTTTGGACATTTACGCCCTCCTGATTTTAAGAAATGATTAGGTATAATAGCATCTTTTCTTGAGGAGCTTCAGAATAGGGCTTCTTTGAATTTGTTTTGGGATAGGATTTCACTGGGTGGAAGAGGAACGATGATGAGGTGGAGGAATTACTCCGCATTGTTAGCAGTAATGGTTCCGTTCCATCGTTCCTGGCAGGCAGTTTTTAGATGTCCTGACTTGCCCTGCAATTGTTTTAGTATGAACTTAATAAATGGATTATACGGATATCAAACCCACGACACCCTGATTAAAAGATATAGGTGTGTTGTTCCACCTAGTGAATTATAGTAACTGTTGGTTCTATTTCGTGTTCAGTTTAGTCTTGTTTTGTACTTTTGAATATATTTGCGTTATTTTTCGTACTCAGAAGTTCGTTAGCAAAATGTTAGCAATACTAGATACGCGATTTTGTCAGCTTGGTATACACAACTGTTTTTTTAATCCCTTGGGTATTT
>CAYPSP010000120.1:0-4460 GCA_964413335.1 uncultured Dehalococcoidales bacterium | reverse complement strand
TACAGGAATAAACACACTTCCGTTCCAGTAACCTGCAACAAGGAGTTTGTAGCCAAATATTGTTATGGATTTGATAAATTAAAGGACCATATCAAGAAATATCCTCCTGAATGGGCTGAACCAATAACTGATGTACCACTTAAAGAGATAAAGGCTCTGGCAAGAGAGTATGCGACTACAAAAAAGGCGTGTGTGCGCATAAATGAAGCACCTCAGAAAAGAGATATATCTTCCTTAGGCAGAGTACTTCCCATATTATATGCTCTTACTGGCCATTTGGATAGAACTGGCGGACAAGTGTATATCTATCCAGCAGCTACCCCAGGTTTTGAATCACTTCTCGATGAAAGAATAAGCGAAGAGACTCGTAAAAGAGCTATTGGTCAGGGAAAATACCCCGTTTCAAGGCGTTGGGGTTACTCTGAGGAGTTAATAGAGTCTATTACTACTGAGATACCTTATAAAATTAGGATGATTTATCTACTAGGTAGTAATCCGATGAGTACATCTCGTAATCCTCTTGGTGTTGCTGAGGCATTAAGAAAAGTAGATTTCCTCGTGGTTCATGAAATGTTTATGACGCCTACATGCAGATTCGCTGATGTAATATTACCTGCGTCCTCAAGATTTGAATACGATAACGGGCCTGTGGTCTATGAGAACCATCTTACAACTGCGCCCAAGGTAATAGAGCCGTTATGGGATACAAGAAACGAAGCCGAAGTTATGCTGGATTTAGCCTGTAGGCTTGGGATGGGGAAGGATTTTTGGGATGGAAGTTATGAAGCAATGTTAAACGAAATGCTAAAAGTAGCAGGAGTTGCTATCGGTTATGAAGAGCTGAAGAGAAATGCACTAAAAGGGATATACCTGCCTAAGCCTGAGATTATGGATAAACGCGAAAGATACGATGTCATCTTTCAGACCCTGCCCCATGGCAAGGTCCAACTCTATAACCTTACTTTCGAAAAGTTTGGTGGCGAACCTATGCCGACATATATCGGGCCGCCTGAGGATCCAACAAATACACCGGAACTCCTCAAAGATTACCCGCTTATTTTTACCGACCAACACAGTGATTATCTGAATCATCATTCGTGGATGAGGAATGTGCCTTGGCTGCGTGAGATCAGAAGGAATTCGTTTGTTAAAATCAATCCGAAGACTGCTAAAAAATATGGCATTAAAGATGGAGATTGGGTGCAGGTCGTTTCGCCATACGGCACGATGAAAGCAGTCGCATGGATATTCCCGGGCATTCGCCCTGACACTGTCATTGGTCAACATGGCTGGTGGCAGGGATGTGATGAACTACATTTACCTGAATATCAGACATTGGATGAAGGAACGAATCCAAATGTATTGTATACATGGAAAGAGCGCGGACGTGACCGTGTAATTGGAGATATGAATAAAAACACTTTGGTCAGAATCCATAAGACTTCTGCACCAGCCAGGGTCCTCCAAACAGGGGGTTTGAATTAGGTGGCACGATTTGGACTATATATTGATGTGAGAAGGTGTATAGGCTGTTATAGCTGTATAGTTGCTTGCAAAAATTGGAATCAAATTCGGGCTGGATATGATGGTGGACGAATAAGTCTGGTTGATTTAAGTGAGGGCGAATATCCAAATATATCAAGAACAATTTTCCCCATTTTATGCATGCAATGTGAGGATGCTCCATGCATAGCTGAATGTCCTGTAGAAGGGGCAATCTATAGGAGAGAGGATGGCATTGTAGTTATAGACAAGGATAAATGCACAGGATGTAAGGATAGGAAATGTATACATGCATGTCCCTACGGCGTTTTGTATTACAGGGAAGATGAAGATGCAGTTGATAAGTGCGACTTTTGTGTTGAAAGAATTGATTTAGGATTAGCTCCCTATTGTGTCGAAGCATGTCCTACGCAAGCAATGGTATTCGGAGATATAGATGACCCTAAGAGCGAAGTTTCCAAATCAATTCGTGCTACAAAGGCAAAGCCCCTGTTATTTAAAGGAGGAATCGAGCCAAAGGTTTTTTATGGCCATATGGATAAACCACCAGCAATGTTTATAAATCTTATTAATGAACGTCTCAATTAAATGGCATCACTGGATTAGGCCTACAGTTTATTCAATAATTCGAGAAATAGGTTGGGTATGTCTTTAGCTCGTAAAGGAAAGGAGGTGAGAATTGAAAGAGGATAAGGAGTGAGATTTAAATTAAAACTTAATTTTTAGAGGAGGAATTGTGATGAAAAAGGGATTACGAAAAACAAGAGCAGCATGGCTATGCCCAGTTTTAATGGTCGCACTGATACTTTTCATGGGAAATTGGGCTATGGGGGCTTCCACCAAGGTTATAGAGCTAAAATATGGTCACCATAATAAGCCTCTCAGCTTTGCGCAGAAGTATGCACAAGTGCCTTGGGCAGAGAAGATTGAGGAGGTTACTCAAGGAAAAGTTAAGGTCACGGTTTATCCGGGTGCAACCTTATTTAAGCCAAAGGATGCCTATGATGCCTGTGTGTCTGGAATTGCAGATATGGCATGGGGTTTTACCGGACTTTTCCATTCCCGTTTTCCTTTAACCAACATGGTAAGTCTCCCTCTTCTGGGCATCAAGGATGCCGAGATGGGCAGCCGTTGCATGTGGCACCTATATGAAAAGTTTCCGGCAGTCAGAGCAGAATATAAGGATGTCAAGCTGCTTGCCTTCCATACTCACCGGGGTGGGCCAATTGGGACCTCAAAACCAGTTCACCGCTTGAAGGATTTTAAAGGTCTAAAGATAAGGACGCCTGGAGGTGGCCCATTGGACCTTATGAGAGCGACGGGAGCTGCTCCCATGAAAATAGGCCCGGATGATATTTACCTGAATATGGAAAAAGGAGTAATAGACGGCTGGACAATTGATCCAGAGGGAGCAGAAGGAAGAAAGCTTCAGGAGGTAACAGATTATTATATTTTGCCTTATTCTTATGTAGGGTGTTTCTGGATAACAATGAACAAAAGGAAGTGGAACAGTCTTCCGACTGATATCCAAGACCAAATCATGAGTGTAAGTGGTAAATATGCCGCTAAATTCCTAGGCAATGCTTGGGACAGAAGCGCTTTAGAAGCGGAAGAAATATTCACAAGAGAAATGAAAAGTAAGGGCGGCGAGGTAATAGTCCTTCCACCCGAGGACGTAGCCAAATGGCGAGAGTTAGCTAAACCCATATGGGATAAAGAAGTAGCTCGTTGGGAAAACAAAGGTCTGCCGGCAAGGCAAGTCTTTGATGAGCTGCAGCGTTTCATTAAAGATTATAAGTAAGGAGGCAAGAAAGGTGTGGTTAACAAGAGTTTCCTTCTTTTTATGTAGAGTAATTTATCCGGTAAGCCGCATCATTAATGGCGTAGGGGTAGGTATTCTTGTCGTAATGATGTTTTTTACGGTGACGGATATTTCCCTACGCTTTCTTTTTAATTCCCCTATAGCTGCTTCGTTTGAGCTTGTAGAATTTATGATGGGTATTGTGGTATGCCTTGCGCTAGCAAATACCGGGGTTATAAAGGGTCATGTCAGAGTAGAGCTGATACTCAACATGTTCCCAAAACGGGTTCGGGAGATTGTTGACACCATTACAGGTTTTTTCTCGCTTTGTGTGGTCTCTTTGATAACTTGGCAAAGTTTTGTGCAGGCCAAGGTATTAAGTGCCAGCGGGTTAACGTCTTCCGTGCTCTATATTCCTATTTACCCCTTTTTGATTATCGCAGGCTTTGGTTTCGCGATGTTTACCATTGTGGTGCTGATAGATTTTCTTAATTCTCTGGCTAAATCGGTGAGAAAATGACACCTTTTAACATAGGAATCATTGGCATTGGTGTGCTTTTCCTAGCTTTGTTTTCGGGAATGCCCGTTGGCATTGGAATGCTGTTAATAGGACTTGGCGGTACGTTCTATTTGTCTGGCTGGGAGGCTGGACTTGGGCTTCTCAAGACAGTCCCTTATACCACTATCGCTAATTACGGGATGAGTGTGGTTCCCCTTTTCATACTGATGGGTGAATTCGCCTTCCATGCCGGAATAAGCAAAGATCTCTATTCTGCTATGCATAAATGGCTGGGACATTTGCGTGGTGGTTTAGCCATGGCTACCGTGGGAGCATGTGCTGCTTTTGCTGCTGTCAGTGGTTCAAGTTTGGCTACAGCAGGCGCAATGGGCGAGGTGGCAATACCGGAAATGAAAAGGTACAAATACGATGATCGATTATCTGTAGGCTGTGTCGCTGCAGGGGGCAGTATAGGCATTTTGATACCTCCGAGCGTGGTCCTTATAATCTATGGGGTTCTAAGTGAACAATCTATTGGCAAACTTTTTCTTGCCGGCTTTATCCCAGGTATTCTTGAGGCCATCTTTTATATAGCCGTTATTTATATTTTGGTTGCCAGGAATCCACTTATGGGTCCTCGGGGGCCAGTGACGGCTT
>CAYPSP010000119.1:3195-4503 GCA_964413335.1 uncultured Dehalococcoidales bacterium | reverse complement strand
TAATTTCAAAACTGTAGTAATTATTGGACTCTGAATAGAAAACAAACTTGCCAAAATTATTAATATGGTTATTTTCAGTAACTATGCTGCCTGATCTATAATTTGCATTTGATGTTGGTTGCCTACTTATCATACTTACAACAACAGATATTTCTGTATCAGTAGGGATCAGGTTAAAATCCATATCAACCATTTGGCCTTGAACTAGGTGAACAAAGTATATTTTAGATTGATCATTATTAAGGACTATTCTATCCTTATGTAATTCTAGCTAACTCATATATATTTCTTTATATGCCATAAAAATCAATAATATGTCTAATAAATGCTATATATTTATTATAACAAAATATTGGTTGTTTTATATGTCTTTACTGACAAATATTGCTGTTGTTGTAGCTAACCATTAAAGAATTAAATGTTCATAGCTAGCTTTATAGTAGTGGTTTTTATACATCTATCAGTAGATTAGCGTACAGAAATGGGGGCATGTCCAAACCGTCCTGGCACTAACTTAATGAGTTGTACAACTGCTGGGGGCAGCAGCCGAACCAAAGGCCGTGATACAATTCTACTAGCACTTTCGAAACTGATGAAATTGTATGGAGGATAGCAATGAAGCTGAGAATCTTCTTGATATTCACGATATTTACAACCGTATTGTTACTGCCATCATGTATTGCAACCTCCCATGATTCTGACGTTGTAACCTCCTATGATTTTAACGTTGAGATTTCTTGCGAGGAGTTTGGCGCTTATAATCACCTACGTGGCGATTTTGAAGTCGAGGTCGGTGACAAAATCAGAATGGAGCTATGCTCAAATCCGACAACAGGTTTTCAATGGGGTTATGAAATGACTATAGAAAATGTGTTGGAAGAAGAAGACCATGATTTCGAAGAACCTGAGGCAGATGTTCCTGGAACCGCTGGAATAGAAATCTGGACTTTTGAAGCGGTTGAAACAGGGGAAACTGAAGTGCGAATGGAATACAGTCAACCGTGGGAAGGTGGCTTGAAATCAGAATGGACCTACACTGTGACGGTCATGGTTGAGTAAGGTTATTTCACGAATCAGTGCGTCAGTAAGAAAGCGTTGCTACTCCCTCATATACTATGAACAGTCCAACCACGTGTTTTTGGGCATACCTGATTGTCTTGGTGGATGAGTTAGACATGGTTATTGCCGTTACCGCATATCCGTTTTACCTGGAACATAATACCGAGTCATGGAAGCATGAGAAAGCGAACATCAATCTGGTAGGTGAGTTCATCGAATCCTTGCCGAAGGAGTGACGGGCAGGCCAGA
>CAYPSP010000119.1:0-3095 GCA_964413335.1 uncultured Dehalococcoidales bacterium | reverse complement strand
TGATTGTTTTGTACTATGACCAAGCGTCTCGAAAGCAGTCTGTAAGTATTTTACCCGATATTAGAGTATTACCTACTCTTTAAAGGTCATCAGAATGTATGATTGCCTTGTACTATAATCATACAACCCGCGATTAGTCCATTAATATAGATTCAAATTAATAAAGGCTTGCGCCTAATCAATAATAATTGCTGAATAAGTATTATGGTATTAGCTCAACAAGTTAAATCTGCTTAATAATGATATATACTTGAATTGTTGGTAATTACAGTGAATAATTACTGAAGGAAAGGCTGAATTTTCAAGGAGATAATATGCATTATCTATATGAACAGATTCAATCTTGCCTTAGCCAAGAAAATAAACATGGCTGCATTAATATTGTTCTTGATGAACTGTCTAATAGCAGAATCGACATTGTTACTCTATATAACGAAATACTGACACCAGCTCTAAGAGAGAAATATTACCTCAAGAGTGACAAGGAAATATGTATCTGGGAAGAACATGTACGGACTTCAATTATACGAACAATTATCGAGTGTTGTTATCCTTATGTCATAAATGAGAGAGATAATAAATATCACTCTACTTTAAAAGACAAGGTTATAGTAGTTTGTCCCACAGAAGAGCTGCATGAAATTGGTGCCCGCATGGTTTCTGATTTTTTTACTCTTAGTGGATTCGATACCATATTTGTTGGTGCCAATACCCCGCAATTGGAAATTATTGAAGCTATTGAACATATAAACCCCACGTATGTAGCGGTAAGCGTGACCTGTTATTACAACCTTTTAGCAGCAATGAGAACTATAAAAAGCATAATTGACATCAGGAATAAAGGCGGATTAGATTTTACGATAATTGTCGGTGGCTATGCGTTTAAAAAGAACCCTGAAATGCTTGATAAGATGGGAGCTGATTTATTGCTCGACACATTCGATGACATAAAAAATCTTTCCTGAAGGTATATATTTATGCTTTCATTAAAAATTGCGTTTCGATTTCTTAAATATGGTAAAACACAGACAATATTAATTGTTCTTGGTATCTCAATCGCTATTTCAATACAGATATTTGTCGGACTATTGATAGGCAGCCTTCAAAAAAGTCTTGTCGACGCTACTGTTGGTAATTCTCCACATATAACAATTTTATCGGATACAGAAGTAACCAGCATACGTGACTGGAAGAAAATTACTCAAACCGTTGATAATCTACACATTACGAATGGAGTAGCTGTGTCGGCAAGCTCCAATGCATTTGTAAAGGGTGATAATACTGATTTACCAGTAATTCTAAAAGGTTTTAACTTCGAACAGGCTGACAGCATCTATAATTTTAGTGACGCTATTTATGAAGGAGAACCATACCGTTCGAATAGAGAAATTCTAATCGGTAGAGAGCTTAAAGAGGAGACTGAAACCAAAATTGGCGATAAGCTACAGATAATTTTAAGCGATGGGACTGTTAATACTTTTACTATAGCGGGTTTCTACGACTTGGGTGTTGCAAGTATTAATAAAACATGGATATTGACTACTCTGACCACAACGCAACGTATACTTGGTTTCTATAACCGAGTTTCTTCAATAGAGTTAACTGTAGACGACGTGTTTACTGCGGATTCTGTTGCTGCGAGAATAAACGATTCTCTGGATAATGAAAACCTCAGAGTTGAAAATTGGAAAGATCTAAATCAGGACCTGTTGAACGCACTAAGTAGCCAGCAGCTTTCCAGTATAATAATACAGGCAGTAATACTAATTTCTGTAATCATTGCCATCGCAAGCATTTTAGCTATCATGGTCCTTCAAAAATCTCGACAGATAGGAATACTAAAGGCAATTGGCATTAAGGATACCACTGCGAGTCTTATATTCATTCACCAGGGTTTTATTATCGGACTCATAGGCTCCGTACTGGGTATTACAATGGGTCTTGGCCTACTCTACGCTTTTAACAGTTTTACTTCAGACCCGGAAGGTACTTCTGTAATTAAATTATACATAGACTACCGCTTTATTTTTTGGTCGTGGTTAATTGCACTTACATCTTCTATACTTGCTGGAGTTATTCCAGCAAGAAAATCGCTGCAACTAGACCCGGTCGAGGTAATCAGGGAAGGATAAATGGGATTTATTGTACAACTAATAAATGTTAATAAAACGTACTACGGTACTATTAACAAACAGACACTATTCGATATTAATCTTAGTTTGGAAGAAGGGTCTTTCAACTCATTGGTTGGTGAATCGGGTAGTGGTAAATCTACTATATTAAATGTTATTGGCACACTGGATAAACCAAGTAGTGGTGAAGTCCTAATCGATGAGTTTCCAACTACAAGTTTGAATAAACCAAGGCTTGCTGCACTTAGGAATAAAACCATCGGGTTCGTATTTCAATTCCATTATCTCCTTCCAGAATTTACTGCGTTTGAAAACGTGTTAATGCCCTATCTAATAGGCAAAAAGGAATCTTCGAAAGATGCCACTCAATGGGCAAATGAACTATTTGATATATTGGGTATTGCTAACGTGAAGAACAATCCTGCCAATAAGATGTCAGGAGGGCAACAGCAACGTACAGCTATTGCTAGGGCACTGGTAAATCATCCCAAACTTATATTGGCAGACGAACCAACTGGAAACCTGGACTCTGAAAACTCGGCGACTATATATAAAATATTCAGAGAGATTAATCAACAATACAAAACAACATTTTTAATTGTAACTCATGATCATAATATTGCCTCTCAAACAGATAGAATAATTGAGATACATGATGGGAAAATAGACATAGATATTAATAATTGAACAAACTCGGGATATATGCTGTATTTGCTTAGAAATTCGGAACAGGGACTCAATTGACAGTGGTCAAATCAGGAGTACCACAAAAACTATATAAAAAACCAAGGCAAGACTCCAGGAGATTATAAACGCATAAAACAAGTTTCCCGTGTTTTCATTCTCCTCAATAGTGAGTTTTCGATATTGTATGAGGTATTTAAGCATGTATAACCTTAACATCCAGTAGTTAATCTTGATGCCATGTTTGGATAAATAAGACGTAATCTTCAAACTAATAAC
>CAYPSP010000118.1:0-4512 GCA_964413335.1 uncultured Dehalococcoidales bacterium | reverse complement strand
TTAGGGGGAGTATTAAAGAGATACGTAAAGGTGATTACACTGTAGAGGAACCAGTTGCCTGGGTAGAATGCAAGGGTGGCGAAGTAAGGGAATTAAAGTTAATGCAGATATGGCCTGTAAGGAAACCACGACCCTATAAAAAGCGGTTTGATCCTTCAGGATTACTTGCTACTGGTATGAGAATTATGGATTACATGTTTCCATTAGCTCTCGGAGGAAAAGCAGCTATACCTGGTGGATTTGGAACAGGAAAAACAGTGGCATTGCAACAAGTAGCTCGTTGGGCGCAAACCAACATAAATATTTATGTTGGTTGTGGTGAGAGAGGTAATGAGATGGCGGACGTTCTTCATAGCTTCAGACAACTAAAAGACCCAAAGTCAGGAAAATTATTGCAGGAGAAAGAGATATTCCTAGCAAATACTTCTAATATGCCAGTCGTAGCTCGAGAAGCTAGTATTTTTGTTGGAGTTACCATGGGTGAATATTTCAGAGACATGGGCTTCGATATTATGCTTGTTGCTGACTCTACATCCAGATGGGCCGAGGCTATGAGAGAAATGGGGGGGCGTTTAGAGGAAATGCCGGGAGAAGAAGGTTTCCCTTCTTATATGGGGTCCAGGCTCTCTGCTTTCTATGAAAGGGCAGGAGTTGTTTCATGTATCGGCAGTCCGGAAAGAAGAGGCTCTCTTACTATAGCTGGTGCTGTAAGCCCACCAGGCGCCGATTTTAGTGAACCAGTGACTCAGAGTACTATCAGAATAGTTGATGCCCTATACTCATTGGATGTATCTCTGGCTAATAGAAGACATTTCCCTGCAATCAGCTGGCTCACAAGCTACAGTCTTTATGTTGATGCAGTTAAAGACTGGTGGAACAAATTTGATCCAGGATGGGAAGAAACAAGAGAAAATGCATTGAAGATATTACAAAAAGAGGCAGAACTAGAAGAAATCGTTAGACTTGTTGGTCCAGAATCTTTACCAGTTAGTGACAAATTGTTACTACTTGTTTCTAGAATGATTCGAGAGGATTTTCTACAACAAAGTGCATACCACGAAGTTGACACATACTGTACGCCAACAAAGGCTGGGCTCATGTTAAAAACTATAATAAAATTTTATAATTTATCGCAGAAGATGCTATCTTCAGGTATAGATATTGAACAAATCCGTTCATCTCCCATAGTCTACAAGATTGCTAGATTAAAAGAGATACCTCATGATACTTTCGAAAATAACATAAAAATTCTATGGGCAGAGATGGATAAGAGCCTTGTTGCTCGTAGAGGAGGAATCTAATGAACTTTTCTTCGCTATATGTAAAAGAGGGAAGGGAAATCAACGAGGCTAAAGGTTCTCTCATCATAGCCAAAAGCGTACCTGGTGTTAAGTTCAATGAGATAGTAGATGTTCAGTTAAGTAATGGTGAAACAAGGACAGGCCAAGCAATAGATATTAGCGATGAGGCGACAATAATACAGGTATTTGGTGGAGTTAGCGAGGTCGATCTTCTTAGAAGCAAAATACGATTTAAGGGAGAAACATTAAAACTGGCAGTATCACTGGACTTGCTGGGGAGAATCTTTAACGGTATGGGGAATTCTATTGATGGAGCTCCCTCAATTATTCCTGAAAGCTACCTTGATATAAATGGCGTTCCTATTAATCCTGCTGTTCGAGAGCCACCATCTGAGTTTATTGAAACAGGCATTTCAGCTATTGATGGTCTTAATGTACTAGTTAGAGGACAGAAATTACCAATATTCAGTGGCTCGGGATTGCCTCATAACAAAATTGCATCACAAATAATTAGACAGGCTACAGTAAAAAGAGAGTCAGGAAAATTTGCTATAGTTTTTGCTGCTATCGGTATCAGTTATGATGATGCTTCCTTTTTCATCAGCAACCTCGAAAGGACAGGCGCATTAAAAAGAACAGTAGCTTATATTAATACTGCGTCTGACCCGGTAATTGAACGAATATCAACACCAAGACTAGCCCTAACAACAGCCGAATATCTGGCATGGGAACATAATATGCATGTTCTGGTGCTAATGACCGATATGACTAATTATTGTGATGCTCTACGTGAGCTTTCAGCCATGAGAGAAGAGATACCATCTAGAAGAGGATATCCTGGATATATGTATACAGATTTAGCTTCCCTTTTTGAAAGAGCTGGTAGAATCTCAGGTAAAGGTGGTTCCATCACCATAATGCCTATGTTGACTATGCCTGATGATGATATTACACATCCAATACCAGACCTCACAGGCTATATTACCGAAGGACAAATTGTCCTTTCTCGTAGTCTTGAGAGAAAGGGTATTTATCCTCCAATCGACGTGTTTCTATCCCTCTCCAGAATGATGAAAGAGGGAATTGGACCTGATAAAACTAGGGAAGATCATAATAACGTTTTCATGCAATTGTATTCTGCATATGCTGAAGGATGTTACTTGCGAGAGATATCAACCATTATAGGAGCTGAAGCTTTAAGTGATAGAGACAAAATATACTTATCTTATGCCGATGCTTTTGAAAATGATTTTCTATCACAATCAGAATTCCAGAAAAGAAATATTGTAGATACCTTAGACATAGCATGGGGATTATTTTCTAAATTGCCTGTTGAGGATCTTAAACTTATTAAAGAAACATTTATTGAAAAATATCTACCCAAACAACTAAATAAGACTGATAACTAGTAATAATGGTACAAGCAATTAAAGTTAGACCAACCAAGATTGAGCTATTTAAGTTGAAACGTAGACTTGCATTATCAACACGTGTACAAAAAATAGTTAAAGATAGACTCGCAATCCTAACTATGGAATTTCTGCAAAGCGCTAGAGAAACAGTAAAAGCTAAGGAGTCACTTATCAACACTTATTTAAATGCTTATAAAGCACTTTCTTTTACAGTTGGATATCATGGATATTTAGCACTGGAGAAGCATTTTATGGCTAGTGAAAAAGATATAAAATTTAATTTAGGTGCGCGTAATATAGCAGGAGTAAAAATTAATTCCCTTGATCTTGAAAAAATGGATGATGTCATTAAGGGATATCACCTTATTGATACTTCTGCATGGCTAGATCATAGCTCAAAATTATTCGAGGAATGTCTTCAAGCAACTTTAGCCCTTGCTGAAGTACAAAGCAGTATGGAATTGTTAGGAGCTGAAATAAATCAAGCACACAGAATAACAAATGCACTTGAATATTTAATTATCCCATCTCTTCAATTAACTATAAAATATTTAAGCATGAAATTTGAGGAAAGAGATAGAGAGGAAAAAGGAAGACTAAAACGAGTAAAGGTTTTACTGGCACGGGAATAGATTCATGGTTAATAATTTTCCTTATGGTAATCTCTTACAACAATGTTTAGATGGTGAGTTTCGGATAGTTAATTCAGGTCTTGCTAAAGAACAAAAAACACTACGCGTTTTATTGAATGAAATATATCCTCACGTTGTATCTTGTGATGGTAATATATATTCTTTTAAAAAAAAAGAGCTCCAATATATCGCCAGTCTTATTTCGCCCGAAGAGGAAGAAGAGTTACTGCTACCAATTATCATTGAGATAGGGAATATTTCATCAGAAGCTATGATATTATGTCAAACTAAAATAGAACTCAAGATCATCTCTAAAATTCTTGGAATGAAGATGGTCTCAAAAGATAATAGAATAAATATATACCGACCACAGTTGAGTTTACTCAGAAATAAAACAAAAACAACTACTCAATATATGTTTTTACCATTATCTTTTGAATAACCATATTACTTTAACAAAATACTTTTTGTTTATTCTTAACGCACATTCTATTATAATTATTAACGTGTAAAAAGAGGTAACCTTTTTGTTGTTCATGGTTACCTCTTTTTTCTGAGGATATATAAATCTTTGGGGGTCATATTAAGATGGATATTTTAAGTCCTTATCAAGAGGGAAGAGAGGTAATAATTGAGGCTGGGGGTGATCCACTAAAATTATGCTACCAATGTGGACTCTGCACTGGCAGTTGTCCATGGAATTTAGTCAGGCATTTTGATGTGCGTAAGCTAATTCATGAGGCACAACTTGGTATTACTGATTTTTCCCATGAAGATGTTTGGCTTTGTACTACCTGCGGTGCTTGTGTCGAACGTTGTCCCCGTGGAGTTGAGATAATCGATATTATGCGAGCATTACGCCGTGCTGTTGTTACTTTAGGTGTTGGTAATGTACCCGATGCATTGAAATTATCTGTGAAAAATATCGAAAATACAGGTAATCCATTTGCTGAACTTTCAACTGAGCGTGGAAACTGGACAGAGGGACTTACAGTTAAACAATTTTCTCCAGGTACAGAAATACTTTATTTTCCAGGCTGTATTCCTGCCTATGATAATGATGTAAAAAAAGTTGCACGGGCTACAGCTAAAATACTCACGAATATAGGAATTGACTTCGGCATTCTCGGCAGTGAAGAAAAATGTTGCGGTGAATCAGTACGTAAA
>CAYPSP010000117.1:0-4513 GCA_964413335.1 uncultured Dehalococcoidales bacterium | reverse complement strand
AGAAGCCGTAGGTTTTATAGCAACTCTAACTTCCAGAGGCATACCATTGCTTATTCCTCCAAGAATACCACCAGAATTGTTAGTTTCAGTAAACACTTTACCATCTTTGATAATAAATGGATCATTATTTTCACTCCCTTTTCTACGAGCTGAAATAAATCCTGAACCAAATTCAACTCCCTTAACAGCCGGTATGGAAAATAACGCTGTAGCTAAATCCCCTTCCAGTGTGTCGAAAACAGGTTCGCCAAGACCAACAGGCATATTAATTGCTGTGCCTTTAATAACACCGCCAACACTATCACCATGTTGTCTAGTTTCTATAATTAAAGTCTCCATTTCATGAGCAGCTTTCAAATCAGCACATCTCAAATCGTTAATATTTACGTTTTTAATTATTTCGTCCAAACATTTTGGCTCGGCCTCTATTCCACCAATTTCTACTGTATAAGCAATAACTTTTACACCAATCTTGTTTAGTAGTTTTTTAGCTATGGCTCCAGCCATAACAAATCCAGCAGTTATTCTTCCTGAAAACCTACCACCACCTCTATAATCATTAAATCCACCATATTTCATAAAGGCAGTATAATCTGCATGGCCTGGCCTGTGCTTTAATACAATTTCTTCATATTCAGAAGATCTAATATTCTCGTTTCGTAACAATAAACCTATTGGGGCACCTGTGGTAATATTATTAAATACACCAGAGAGTATTTCTACTTTATCCTTTTCTATCCTTTTCGTAGTTCCAACAGCACCTGGTTTTCTTTTATCCACTTCTTTTTGAATATCATTCTGACTTAGATCTAAACCAGAAGGACATCCGTCAATGACTATACCTATACAATTGCCATGACTTTCACCAAAACTTGTTATTGTAAAGAACTTACCAAAACTATTTGCCACTTACTGTAATCTGTCCTCCTAAATCTTTAATTATTCTCCAAAATTCAGGAAACGTTTTTGAAACACAATCAGCATTATTTATAGTTATTCCTCCATATTTAATCCCAAGTATAGCAAAAGCCATAGCAATCCTATGGTCTTGCCAAGAGTCAATTATTGTATTATGTATCATATTACCCGTAATCATCAATCGATCTTTTTCTTCAATAATCTCCAATCCCATACGTCTCAACCCTTCCGTTACTGCAGCAACTCTGTTCGATTCTTTAATTCTCCCTCTACTTATTCCCACAAATTCACTTGTTCCAGTAGCAGTTGCCGCTAGAATTGCCATTGTAGGTAACAGGTCAATACAATCCTTCAAATCAGCTTTTATAGCCTGTAATTCTGATGATTTAACAACAACAGTTCCTTTATTCTCCTCAATAATAGCCCCCATTTTTCTCAGGAAATCTAAAATTATTTTGTCTCCTTGAATGCTATCCATTCTCAAATTCGTTACCTCGATTTTACCAGATAAAGCACCCAAAGCAAGAAGATATGATGCTGAAGACCAATCACCTTCCACAACATATTCAGTTGGACTAAATAATTGTTTTGTAACTATGAACTCAGTGAAATCTTCTGAGTATTCTACATATACCCCAAATTCCTTAAGACATTCTATTGTCATTAATATATATGGCTTAGATTGTAGTGGTGAGCCAAGAATAATTTTGATTCCTTTCTCTGCAAATGCGCCTATAAGCAATAATGCAGACAAGAACTGGGAGCTTACATTGCCCTCTAATCTGACCAACCCACCATTTAGTCCACCACCCTTTACAATAACCGCTGGCTCATTTTTTTGAAGATAACAGTTCACTCCTATTTGTCTAAGTGCTTGAATTAACGGTTCAATCGGTCTATTTACTAATGATTGCCCTGCTACTAATCTTGTATTTCCGGGAATAATTGAAGCCATAGCAGTCATGAATCTCAATGTGGTGGCGGAGTCCCTGCAATATAAATCATGTTGGGACTCACGAAACATCCCCCCATTTACCAACAAAAAATCTTCTTCTGCCTCTATTCTTACACCAACCAACCGTAACACATTTATTGAAGCCTCCGTATCATCTGAATCCAATGCAAATCTTACTTTACTTTTCCCAGAAGCCATAGCTGCGCACATCAATGCCCTAATGGTGTAGCTCTTTGACGATGGGGCTATTACACAACCATTTATTCTACTTTTATTTAATGTAACTTTCATGACGCTTCAAGATATTCACTAACTCATCAACAACGGAATCAACATCAAGCCTTGTAGTATTAATTGTAATATCAGCAACCCTTTCATAGAGTGGTTTTCTAAATGCCAGTAACTTACGAATTCGCAATTGCTTATCCCCATTATTAAGAAGAGGCCTTGTTGTTTCGGTATCTTCTACTCTATTAAGAAGCACCCGGGTGGAAACGTCCAGATAAACTATCACTGATTCTTTCCTCAATCTATCAATATTTATTTGATTGAGAATGATTCCACCGCCACAAGCAATCACCATATCTCTGCTATCAGAGATATCTTTAGTAACTTCAATTTCATACTCACGAAAAACTATCTCCCCATCCTGTGAAAATATATCTTTAATTGATTTTCCAGCTTTACGTTCTATCATAGTATCTAATTCAATATATTCGCGTTTTAATCTCTTTGCCAAAGCTCTGGCCACAGTTGTTTTCCCTGCTCCCATAAAACCAATAATAGCTACATTAGTCTTCATTACACATAAGAACTCGATTTAATTCATTTGCCATTATTTCAAACGGTGCATCTACTCCAGTCCATTTTTTAAAAGCGATAGCACCTTGCCAGAGTAACATATCAACTCCACCTATTGCTTTAGCTCCAATCTTCTTAGCATCCTTGAGTAATTGTGTTTCAACTGGATTATAAATGGTATCGAAGACAACCATTGATGAATTAAGTAAGTCAGCCGTGACTATACTTTTTCCTATAGTTTCCTCCATACCTATGCTCGTTGCATTTACCACAATATCAGCCTCGTCTAAAACCATATGAATATTTTGACTAAGCGTGCCAAAACTCTTAACCTTCTGTGATGAAACAATAGATACTAAGTTTGCCAGCTGCCATGCTCTGTCAATTGTCCTATTGGCGATACTTATTTCACAATCAATTTCTGCTAATGCGAAACAAATCGCCCGAGAAACACCTCCTGCCCCAAATACAACAACATTTTTACCTCGTGGTTCGACTCCATTTTCGCGAAGTGCCTTAATAAATCCCATTGCATCAGTATTATATCCGGTCAATATTCCTTCATTATTAATTACAGTATTAACAGCACCTATTCTCTTTGCCACCATGTTTAAGTGATCAAGAAAAGGAATAATTGCTATCTTGTGAGGCATAGTCACATTAAACCCATAAATATTCAGAGCTCTAATACCTTTTATAGCGGCTCTTAATTCAAAGTTCTTTACCTGAAATGGTATATATAGACAATCCAGACCCATCTCCTTAAATGCAGTATTTTGAATTATTGGCGACAAGCTATGTGCAACAGGATCACCGATTATTCCATAGATTTTAGTCATTCCTGAAACCATTTTAGCTTTTGCCAGAAATAAATTTATACATTCTTCTTAATTCTGTAACAGTAATCTGACCGGACGCTGATTCTTTTCCTTGTTCAATCGAGGCATAGATAAATTCACCCCCTACTAAAGGACAAAATACCCTGCTGACCAGCCCTAAATCTCCCATGGCAAAGCAGATTATTCTTTCTCCAGCAAACTCTTTAATAAGCTGCATTACAGTTAAATTGTCATCAAAGTTCTTTGCTGTTGTAATAACCTTGCATATATCAGCACCAGATTTTAATTGTCTATCTACAATATGTTTCATTTCATTAAGTCCAAGCATATAATTTGATTGATGGAATGAAATTAGACATTTTGCCTTCGATTTGACCAGCTTCACAATATTTTTTAGATTTGGACTGGAAAGTTCAACATCTATAATAGACGCTCCCAGTTCAAGAGCATCTTGAAGTTCTTTTATCCTCTCAGTTTCAGTACCCAACCATCTCCCCCCCTCATTCACACAGCGATTACAAGCCACCCATGGCTTCTTAAGAAACATAGCTACTTCTCTCCATTTACTTCCAATTAAATCAATCCGAATCTCGAATAATTCCACCTGCTCTTCAACAATTTCTATAGCATTAAGATCTGAATTGATAATAGATGCACAGATTCTCGGTCTACTCATCAGAGTTAACTAAAACCTCCTTCACAAGAGATAAAGGTACTGCGTCACTCATAATCGCTTTACCAATTGAATTTAGTAGTACGAATCTTATCTTTCCTGCTAAAACTTTCTTATCATGTCTCATTACCTCGATAAGTTGAGTAATATCAACATCAGGTAAGTTAGTGACCAATCCAACTTTCTCAATAACATCCTTCATTCTATATAATTCATTTTCATTAAGCATTCCCATTTTGTTTGAGATTCTTCCAGCTGCCAACATACCAATAGCTACCGCTTCGCCATGCTTCAGCTTAAACTCTGATAGGGTTTCAATAGCATGCC
>CAYPSP010000116.1:0-4554 GCA_964413335.1 uncultured Dehalococcoidales bacterium | reverse complement strand
ATTGAATGCGGGATGAAACATGCTACTACCTGACAGCTTGTTTCCCGCTCGTCCAAGCGAATGGCTTCCTTCCTATATTCGTTAATTGACGGGTTGTCAAAAATATGCAAGATTACAGTTGCTAGCGGTTAAGACTATTGTGGTGTGTTAATCTATTCAAAACAGATTAATCTTAAATCGTATAATCAACTTCAATGCAAATGAACGATTAGGTTAACGTTGTTTAGAAGCTTATTGGGAGGAAATTGGATGTCTAAAAAAGATTTTGACGATTTTTTATCTAAAAAATCAAAAAGTCCTGTTCCTGAGGTAGATTGGAAAGCAGAGAAAGACGAATGGCTTTGTTACCTTAACGGGCTCTATAAACTCTTCGAAAAATCCTTGGAGGAGTATGTTGAGAAGAAAAAAATTACTATTAAATATGATGAGATAGAAATTACAGAAGAACATGTTGGAGTATATATAGCTAAAAAGATGATTCTTGCATTTGGAGATGAGCGCATCACATTGAAACCCATTGGAACATTTCTTATTGGCGCAAAAGGGCGAGTTGATATGTCTGGTAAGACAGGTTCAGTAAAAATAGTACTTGTAGACTCTCATATGCAAAAACTTCAAGACCATATTAAGATTTCTGTTTTTATTGATGCGAAAAAATCACCAATAGAAGACTTAAAAATTCAACCAGAGGAAATAGATTGGCAGTGGAAATTCATTACAGCACCCCCCACACATGCTTATCAGCCCGTAAATCAAGATACTATCTATTCTACGATGATGGAATTATCAAATGACTAGCAAAAGAGTTTCCTTTTCATTTCAAAAGTTATTAATCAATGAAATTGAAAGTTATTATGTCATTTCAGAAAAAGCTTTAAGAACATTTTATCAAAGCAGCGATCACCATTTTGTTGGTTATACATTGGATGAATTAGATGAGGAACTTGATAACTATATCGATGAGCTTGATAAATCTTGTGCATTTACAGTGCTCGCGGCTATCGAAGCACACCTAAGAGTTGATTATTTGCAGAGATGTTACAACAAAGAGAAAGACAATTTATCGAGAGATTTTCGAGCCCTTTATAAAAATAAAGGAACCAGTGTATCATTATCTGATGATATTCTGGCCCTATGGGCAAAATACTTATTAAATAAATCTTCAATTTCAGAGCTTCGTTCCGCTCTGCATTATCGCGATTGGCTTGCACATGGTAGGTACTGGGTTGCTAGATTGGGAAGAAGTTATGACTTTAATGATTTATTAACGCTCGCAATATTTCTACAGGAAGAACTTGATGTCCAAATGGGTACCTGACGAAATCATACGGTTCAATATCATCAAGGTTCCTCTTTTTCTGTGGATTCTTAAAGCAAATAATAAATATATTGATAAGATTATGGTAGATATCGGCTTAACAGTCCTTTTTGGAGAAGATGATTATGATTAAAGAGATGATGATGAGGTGTTTAGCTTTTGCTGTTATTGTTATTGCCTTCTTTGCCGCGTCGGCGTCGTCAATTACAGAAGCGGATGAGATCTCAGGGTGTAAAAGATATATCACAGGTATAGGCACTAATATTGACCTTCAAAAGGCCTTTCGATGTTTTGAGAGTCAACAAACCCCTGTGGCTAAGGGTTATGTTGCCTATATGTATTTTACTGGAAGAGGAGTAAATGAAGATAAACCAAAGGGAAGAGCGATCTTTAATACTGTCAAGGCAAGAATTGAGGCTGATTGCAATAAAGGGAGCGGTGACGCCTGCTTTCTTATGGGTATGAATGCATATGAATCAGAAGTCTTAGGTGTAAAGAGAGACTACCAGAAGACGATGGAGTGGTATCGAAAAGCTGCTGATAAAGGTGAAGAAATGGCGATGCGAAATATCGGTCTTCTCTACGCCACAGGCAGGGGGGTAACGCAATCCTACCCGAAAGCGATGGAGTGGTTTCTCAAGGCAGCTGATAAGGGTAATGCAAATGCAATGGCAGTTATGGGTGTCTTCTATGCTGAGGGGCTAGCTGTAGATAAAGATTACTCGAAAGCGATGGAATGGTATCTCAAAGGTGCTGATAAGGGTAATGTAAATGCAATGGAGACAATCGGTGAATTGTACCACTATGGCAAAGGCATAAAGCAGGACTACCAAAAAGCGATGGGATGGTATCTCAAGGCTGCTGATAAGGGTGATTCAGACGCAATGAGAAAGATTGGTGTCTTGTATAACAATGGCCTAGGTGTAAAGCAGGATTACCGGAAGGCGATGGAATGGTATCTCAAGGCTGCTGACAAGGGAGAGAAGCTTGCTTTATTTAATATAGGCGTCTTATACGAATATGGTCTAGGTGTAAAGCAAGACTACCGGAAGGCGATGGAATGGTATCTCAAAGCTGCTGATAAAGAAGTATCAGCAGCAAGCTACAATATTGCTACCCTGTATGAAAATGGCCGAGATGTAAAACAGGACTACCAGAAAGCGATGGAGTGGTATCGAAGATCTGCTGATGCGGGTTACGCAAACGCAATGGGTAGTATCGGTCACTTGTATAACAACGGCAGGGGGGTAACACAAGACTACCGGAAGGCGATGGAATGGTATCTCAAAGCTGCTGATAAAGGTAATGCAAATGCAATGGTGAATATCGGTGAATTGTACCACGATGGCAAAGGTATAAAGCAGGACTACCAAAAAGCGATGGAATGGTATCTTAAAGCTGCTGATAAGGGTGATTCAAACGCAATGGCATTAATTGGCTACTTATATGACAATGGTCTAGGCATAAAGCAGGACTACCAAAAAGCGATGGAATGGTATCTCAAAGCTGCTGATAAGGGTGATTCAGTCGCAATGGGGAATATTGGTGTCTTGTATGACAATGGGAAGGGTGTCACGCAAGATAAACGTATGGCAAGGGAGTGGTATGGTAAGGAAAATGCAAAGAAAAAAGTCGAAAATGATGAAAAGCGTAAAAAGTCAGATCAATGGATAGATCTTAATTGTAATGGAGTAATATATGAACTCCGTGAACTCTTGATTGAAAATCCTTATGACGTATGCGGAAAATGTTATTTTTTGAATACCTTTGCTGCATCGAATTTACAAATACTCAGTAGGACGGTCGCTTTAATAATGTACAGAGATCAAGTTGTCTACGCCGATTTTGGACAAACATCTGCTCCTGGTCCGGGACAGTGGCGCACCTTCGTTGTAAAGGGAGATTCGCAACCTTATAAGTATACGTCTACATTAGGTAACACAGTAACTGCAATCAAGGTCAATGTATTGAAAGAAGTATCTGAGCAAAGATGAATGAAATTAATCCCTCATTTCAAGGACCTTCATATGGTGGACCAAGAATATACTTTGAGAGTCGTAGTTGCCCATGAAAAGAGATCGGGGGTTTTTATGGTAAGGGATGTTCAATTAAAAAATCGAGTGAAGAGCAGGTGGTTACGTAAGGTTGTGAAGATGTCACAAAAATCGGGGATCCCCTTTCGTTCTGTTGGGGGTATGAGGTTGCTTGCAAACCGGTGCGCTACTTTATAACAAAAAATCAAGAGGTTGCAGATCACGTCCACTATCCTGCGAACTGGAAGCAAAACGGCTTCATGTCATTGAAGGCGATTCAGCAATATGAGGATCGTTGGGAAATTTTCTTCGACTGAAATGGTCTGCCGCAGGACTGAGGTTCTGTTTGACAACTACAGGGGATGATATGGCTCTCGTAAAATGTAAGGAATGTGGTGAAAAAATAAGCTCATCAGCAAAAATATGCCCTCATTGCGGGAAAAAAAGAAATCCGATGGGCTTAGGCTCTTGGATCGTTGCAATTTTCATGTCGTTTGTTATTTTCTCTTATCTTAACAGCGAAGTAGACGGTCCGGTTAATAATCAATCAGGCGATAAAGGTTCATTGCTTTGGAGGTTAGAACAAAAAATACAAAAACCAAGTCCATCAAATTCTAAACAAGAAGCATCCTTTATTACATCTACTCAACTTATGTCTAACTGTGCAATAGATTTTGATGCAGCGCTAAAAATGGGAGACAATGTGAATTATGATTTAAAACAAAACAAATATATGAATAAAATAATAACAGTCAAGGGGGCTGTTTCTCATATTGAACGTGATAGTTCAAATAATACCATAACTTATGTAGCTCTTAAAGCAGGTTTCCCATGGGCCCCTGATGGAAATACCGTTCAATGTTATCCCCAAGAAAGCAATAGGGCTTCTCTCGAAAATATTAAAATAGGTCGAGAGGTTATCATTGTTGGCAAATTTTATAATTACGGTCGCGAAAAACGATTCCTCGATCAGGAGCGTGCAGGAAATTCTAATTTTAAAGGCAGTGGCTATTATGCCAAGATCAAAGATTGCAAGCTCGCCAATTAAAAGAATTCTTTTTGGTCCATCCCATTGTTGGACGGTTTTATAGGAAACGCAGTTTTCAAGCGGTATTCAATATTTTCTTTCGATTCGCATTTTCAATGAGTTGTAGATACCGTTCTTGTCAAGCAAAAGCTGGTCTGTAATTTGGATCGTACTTT
>CAYPSP010000115.1:0-4589 GCA_964413335.1 uncultured Dehalococcoidales bacterium | reverse complement strand
ATACCAACCTACCACATGACAATCGGTATACCTGGAGGTAGTAATGCACTGGCCACAGCCTCCCGATTGGGATTGCCTGTTGAAATCGTCACTGGTGCTAAAGAAATGCTCTCAAAAGGAGCTCTGGACCTGGAAGCATTACTTGCGGATTTAATGGAAGAGAAGAAAGAGGCCGAGACAATCCGTCTTGACCTGCTAAACAAAGGTGTCGAGTTGGAAGAGCAGAAGAAGGAATGGCAAAGCAAGCTGCGAAGTCTAAAGTTATCGGAACAAGAAATTGTTCAAGAAACCCGCGACAGGGTTATGCATGCAGCCGCAGAACTAGAAAAAGAGATTCGCCAATCTGCTTCTGCATTGCGTAAGGAACGCTCCACGCAGGGGATACAGGAAGCCAGAAAAACCATCAAGATAGTAGCGGAAAATTTAAATGCGGCTGTCTGGCAGATGCCAAAAATAGAGGACCCTGTTGAGGCGAGAGGAGATACAACGCCTATCGTAGAGGGCGACATGGTACAGATAAGAGGAACAAATGCAGTGGCTAAGGTCATCTCTATTTCAGATAAGGCAAACCAGCTCCAAGTCCAGATTGGTCAGACAAGATTATGGATAGGTTATGACAGTCTGGAAAAAGTAATTCTTCAGCAGGATGATAAAAGTGAAGAATCAGGAATCCCCGTGAGAAAAGAGTTTTCTAGCCGCACTGTCTCAGTTGAGCTTAACCTCAGGGGAAAAAGGGCAGAAGAGGTAGAATGGGCTCTAGAAAGCTATCTCAGTGACGCCAGTATGGCCTCCCTCAAACAGGTCCGCATAATTCATGGTTATGGCACCGGCACCGTTCGCAATATCACTCGAGAATTTTTATCCTCTTATCCGCTGGTCAAGTCCTTTCGTCCCGGTGAACAGGGCGAAGGTGGCGATGGAGTAACCGTTGTCAGTTTATAAAAAGCAGCAAGAGGTCAGTATTTTTTATCTGGTATTCGCTCACGTAGATAAATATTTAACAGCATCAACCGCAATATCAAAAGTATCAATATCAGATAGCTCGGTCTGACAGAGATAATCCCTGTATTTAAGCCAGTGTCAAACAGTCATTGTAACTGGTATTATTACACATATGCTTAGAGCGAAGTAGCGAGGTGACATCATGAATTTACATAGTTTCCTTCAACAAAGAGCGGCAGATAACAACCCCATCAGGGTCGGGATAATTGGAGCCGGGAAATTCGGCACTATGTTTCTGGCTCAAGCCAGGATAACCCCTGGAATGAAAGTGGTCGGCATCGCCGAACTGGACCAGGAAAAAGCAAAACAATCATGCCTGAAGACAGGTTGGTCAGAAGATGCGATGACTTTTGGAGACTCAATCACTGCCATTAACGAGGGTGCTCTCAGAGGAAAGACCGTTATAACTGGTGATGCAAACCAGCTAATCCAGGCAGACCTTGATGCCATTCTGGAGATAACAGGAATCCCTGAGGCGGCAACTTATCATGCATGGACCGCACTTCAGTCAGGGAAACATGTCATCATGGTTACGGTAGAGGCTGATGCCCTCCTGGGAAAGGCTCTCAAGGAACAGGCAAATAAAAATGGGCTGGTCTACTCACTGGCCTATGGCGACCAGCCAGCATTAATTTGTGAGCAGATTGACTGGGCACGGACCGCTGGACTGGAAGTCGTCTGCGCAGGCAAAGGGACACATTATCAACCAGAATATCATTATTCTACTCCCGATACGGTCTGGAAGAACTTTGGATTCTCCGAAGAGAAGGTAGCTTCCGGGGGCTTCAATGCTAAAATGTTCAACTCGTTCATAGATGGAACAAAGTCCGCAGTGGAAATGTGTGCGGTGGCTAACGCTGCCAATCTTATACCACAGAAGCGAGGCCTGCAGTTCCTGCCGGTAGGAGTAAACGAACTGGCTGACAAGTTAAAACCTGTATCGGCGGGGGGAACACTGGAGCACAGTGGAACCGTAGAGGTAATAGCAGGGTCAAACCGTGATGGCACACCGGTAAAGGGAGAACTACAGCATGGAGTATATGTTGTCTTTAAAGCTCCCAGTAGCTATACGAAACGCTGTTTTTCTGAATACGGCTTGCACACCGACTCTTCAGGGGAGTACTCCGCCATTTACAGACCATTCCATCTCATTGGGATAGAACTTGGCATAAGCGTCGCTTCGGCTGTTCTTCGAAGAGAGCCCACAGGCTCATTCGAATCCCTCCAAGCAGATGTAGCCTCCATAGCCAAGAAAGACCTTAAACCAGGGGACATCCTGGACGGGGAAGGTGGCTATAGCATCTATGGACGGCTGACACAGGCAAAGGAAAGTATAAGCAAGGGATATCTGCCCATGGGATTAACTAATAAAGCGAAGGTTCTACGTCCGGTGGCCAGAGATTCAATTCTGACCTACAATGACGTGGAGTTGGACAAAACGCTCTTCTCTTATAAAATACGTAAGCAGATCGAAGAGGAATTTAAAAACAGCATCTGACCCCATACCCGCAGAACCACCAGATTGATTTGCTAAGCTCGCAATGACGGAGAACTGACTTCCTGCCTTCGTAGAAATGACGAGGAAAGAAACAGTAATGATATAGTGAGCAGAAAAAGTTAAGGGAGTGTCACGTACATATCTTGTCAGATTGTAAGGAATATGCAAGAATAGAAGGCGAAACACCATAAACAACAAAAGAAAAAGGAGATTTATCAAATGAGGTGCCAGATAGCTATTGCAAAAATATTAAAAATGGAGGGTGTGGATTGTGTTGTTGGTTTTCCCAACAATCCGATACATGAAGGTATGGCTGAAGAGGGGATACGTTTTGTCTCATTTAGGGATGAACAGGGTGCGGTACAGGCAGCAGATGGATTCACTCGTGCTTCGTTTGGAAAGCGTTTTGGCGTTGCTTCCATGCAGGCAGGTGCAGGGTTGGAGGTAGCATACGCTGGTGTCAGGGAAGCCTATAGTGATGGTGTACCGATACTATTACTTCCCAGCGGCGAAGCACGGCGCAGGGTTAGTACAGACCCATATTTTGATGCAGTGCGAAACTTCAGGCCAATTACAAAATGGGTAGATACAATTAATTTTGCTGACCGTACTCCAGAGATAATGCGGCGTGCCTTCACTTACCTGAAGAGTGGACGGCCTAGACCGGTACTGGTTGATGTCCCGGTCGATGTGGTAAACGAAGAATTTGACGACTCACTATTCCAATATAGGCCAGTGAAGCCTACAAGGTCTGCCGGAGACCCCGCAGATGTGAAAGAGGTAGCCAGGGCATTGATCGCGGCTAAAAATCCTGTTATCCGCGCTGGCACAGGTGTGCTCTGGGCAGAAGCATGGGCTGAACTTCGCGAGTTTGCTGAACTTTTGGAAATTCCAGTTTATACAACCATGAATGGCAAGAGCGCTTTCCCTGAAAATCACCCATTGGCACTTGGAGCAGGTGGACGAGGACGTACAAAAATGGTTATGTATTTTCATAAAAAAGCAGACCTGGTTTTCGCCATAGGCTCCAGTTGCACCAAAGAAATGTTTACCACACCTATTCCCGATGGGAAAAGGGTTATGCAATCGACAATTGATGAGCGAGACCTGAATAAAGACTACCAGATTGAGCAGGCCATTATCGGTGATGCCAAGCTGGTATTAAGACAACTAATCGAGGAGGTCAAAAGCCAGGTTGGGCCCGGTGGCAAACAGAAAAACGGGGCAGTAATAAAGGAAATAAAAGCAGTCAAAGAAGAATGGCTTAAGGAATGGATGCCTTTGCTCACTTCTGATGAAGTACCTATAAATCCTTACCGGGTTTACTGGGATTTACAAAAAGTGCTTGATAAGCAAAACACTATCATCACACATGATTCTGGTAGCCCAAGAGACTCTCTTACTCCCTTCTGGGAAACTCATATTCCCGGCGGCTATATTGGCTTTGGCAAAGACCACATGCTGGGTGCAGGATTGGGATTAGCCCTCGGAGCCAAACTGGCAAGACCTGATAGAACCGTTGTACACGTAGGAGGAGATGGAGCTTTTGGACAGGCTGGAATAAACCTGGAAACAGGTGTAAGGGCAAATATCCCTATACTCGCCATCGTATTGAACAACGGAAGGCTTGGCTGGACAAAAAATGCCAACCCGCTTGCTGATAAATTCAGCGAAATAGGAAAGCTTTCTGGTGACTACTCCAAGATTGGTGAAGGAATGGGAGCCTGGACTGCCCGTGTGGAGAAGCCAAACGAGATTATTCCTACCGTTAAAGAAGCACTCAAGGTTATGGCTGCCGGTAGACCCGCATTGGTTGAAATCATGGACAAGGAAGAGGCTGCCGTATCACTCTATAATGAATTAGCTTAGTATGTGTGGTTTCAGCACCTAAGAGAATAGCCTATGCAGAAGATGCCTCTCTTCGAACTACCAGAGGAGAGCGGAGACTCTTTTAAGGAAATGCCACTGGCAGCCAGGATGCGGCCAAGAAACTTTGGCGAATTTGTGGGGCAGGAGCAACTGGTAGCCAGCGGCCGTGTCTTTCGAAGTTGCATCGAATCAGACAAGCTTCCTTCTATCATTCTGTGGG
>CAYPSP010000114.1:0-4617 GCA_964413335.1 uncultured Dehalococcoidales bacterium | reverse complement strand
TGGGAATTGGTTTTATGTTCGCTCCGGTATTTCATCCCTCAATGAAATATGCCTCTGCCCCTCGCCGTGAAATTGGAATCCGCACGATATTCAATGTCCTTGGCCCTCTCTCTAATCCTGCAAGAGCAGAATACCAGGTTGTTGGTGTTCCAAACAGGGAAACAGGCGATAAACTTGCACAGGCACTTTACCGATTAGGTACAAAACATTCCCTGGTAGTACATGGTACAGATGGCATGGATGAAATTACCATCAACGGGAAATCATTCGTGTGGGATATTAACGAACAACGTGCTTCACCACTCTATGAAATCTGCCCTGATGATTTTGGTATCGAGACAGCAAGCATCAACGATATTAAAGGAGGAACCCCCAACGAAAACGCCAAGATACTCCGTAGCGTCCTTAACGGACAAAAGGGGCCAAGAAGAGATGTAGTAGTCATGAATGCGGCCGCAGCGCTGGTTGCCGGTAATAAGGCAACAGATTTCCCGACAGGCATCCGTATGGCCATGGAAACAATAGATAGCGGTCGTGCTCTGGGTAAAATGGAGGATTTGATTAAACTTAGCCAAGAACTGGCCCGGGGTTAGCCATGGATTGAAACAACTAGACGGCTGCGCCCCCTGATTCCGCCAGATAAAATAGTAATAAGTGAAAGCGGCATCAGAGACAGCAATGATGTTAAAAAGTTAAAGGAATGGGGAGTTAATGCAGCACTTATAGGAGAAGCTCTGCTAACCACCAGCAATATTTCAAGCAAGATGAAGGAATTACTATCATGACCCATGTAAAAATCTGTGGAATCAGAGAGGAATCCCATGCCATGGTAGCCATCGAGGCAGGGGCTGAGTTCATAGGCATTGTATTTGCTCCAAGCAAGCGGCAGTTAACTCCTGCCAGTGCAAAAAGAATAGTGGCCGCCGTAAAAAAGAAAAACTCTGATGTGGAAGTGGTTGGCGTCTTTGTGAACATGCCCGCTATAGAAATAAATAGAATCGCTGATTTCTGCGAGCTGGATTGGGTTCAGTTAAGCGGTGATGAGTCCTGGGAATACTGTCGTGATATTACAAAACCTGTAATAAAAACCATTCTAATAGGGAAGCAATCTCCAGCAGAACTATGCGCCGAAATAATTGCCGGAAGCAGGTTACTCAATGGAAAAAGATTTATGCTCCTGCTCGATTCACAGGTAGAAGGAGCCTATGGGGGGACAGGAATAACCTCCGATTGGATACTGGCACATTCCATAGCAGAACAATTCCCTGTAATTATCGCTGGCGGGCTCAGTCCTGAAAATGTTGTCAGTGTATTAGATATAGTATCACCATGGGGAGTTGATGTCTCATCAGGGGTTGAGACAGATGGAGTAAAAAACACAGAAAGAATCAGGGCCTTCATCGAGGCAGTTAAAACAATCAATAAAGCTGAGGATAAACTCATACCAGATTCCAGAGGCTACTTCGGCCAACTTGGTGGCAGGTTCGTGCCTGAAACTCTTGTAACCGCGCTTGAGGAATTGGAGGCTGCCTATAATGGAATCATGTCAGATCCCGGATTCTGGGCAGAGTTTAACTCTCTATCTTGTGACTATACTGGACGTCCAACACCTCTCTATTTTGCCCAAAGACTCAGTACTCTCTGTGGAGGAGCCCGTATATATCTAAAAAGGGAAGACCTTGCTCACACTGGTGCTCATAAAATAAACAATGCTTTAGGACAAGGGCTTCTTGCAAAAAGAATGGGCAAAAAGCGTATCGTAGCGGAGACAGGCGCCGGACAACATGGAGTAGCCTCAGCCACTGTCTGTGCTATGCTCGGACTTAACTGCATAATATATATGGGTGAGGAGGATATACAACGCCAGGCTCTTAACGTTTATCGCATGAAACTGCTGGGAGCCGAGTTACGCCCCGTTAGCACTGGAAGTAAAACATTGAAGGACGCCGTCAATGAGGCAATAAGGGACTGGGTAAGCAATGTGGAGAGCACCCATTATATGCTGGGAAGTGCGGTAGGCCCTCATCCCTATCCCCTGATGGTACGTACGTTCCAGTCGATAATTGGACAGGAGACAAAAACACAAATGCTTGCTGTACATAATCGGCTGCCTGATTATATAATCGCTTGCGTAGGAGGAGGAAGCAATGCTATCGGTATTTTCCATCCTTTTGTGAAAGACAAAGACGTTGCGTTTATCGGTGTTGAGGCCGCAGGTAAGGGAATCAAGACAGGCAAACATGCTGCGTCATTATCCGCAGGAACGGTAGGAATACTACATGGCACGAAATCATATTTGCTTCAGGACGACGACGGTCAAATCCTGGAGACACACAGTATTTCCGCAGGGCTGGACTATCCTGGAGTAGGCCCCGAACACGCCTACTACAAGATTACAGGACGCGCCAAATATGTCGCAGTTAACGATAAGGATGCGCTAGAGGGATTTCGGCTCCTGTGTAAAACCGAGGGAATAATACCAGCACTTGAATCAGCCCACGCCATTTTCTATGCTAAAGAGCTAGCAGGCTCACTGGATAAGGATAAAATCATCGTGGTCAATCTGAGCGGCCGTGGGGACAAAGACCTGGATATAGTAATGAAGGAATTCGGGGAGAACCTGTGAGCGATATATCCTCCGTCTTTATCAAACCAGGTAAAAAAGCTCTTATTGCCTATGTGACAGTAGGTTATCCTTCTGTCGAAGCAACCTTAAAAGTAGTTCCACTTCTCGCTAAGAGCGGATGCGATATAGTGGAACTTGGTGTTCCTTTCTCAGACCCCCTGGCCGATGGTACTACTATCCAAAAGGCAAGCTTCTACGCATTGCGGAATGGTGTCACCTTAAAATTATGCATCGATGTAGCCAAACAATTACGCCAAAAGGTTGAGGTACCCCTGGACTTGATGAGCTATTTTAATCCTGTTTATAAATATGGCTGCGAGGGCTTTTGTGGCGACAGCGCTGACGCTGATATTGATGGTTTGATTATCTCTGACCTGCCTCCAGAGGAGGGCTCCGAACTGGAAGTAGCCACTAAGAATAGCAATCTCGACCTTATTTATCTTCTTGCCCCTACCAGTAACGAAAGCCGCATCAGGCTTGTAGCTAATAAATCTCGGGGGTTTATATATCTCGTTTCGGTGACAGGGACTACCGGTGCAAGAGAAAGACTACCATCAGAACTGGATACATTTGTAGCCAGGGTAAGAAAGATAGCTAGACAGCCTCTTTGTGTAGGGTTCGGAATATCCACATCTCAGCAAGCCAGAGAAATAGCTACGATAGCCGATGGAATAATTGTTGGCAGTCGTATTATTCAACTGATGGAATCCAGCGATGATAACTTTACTCCCGTCCAAGATTTTATAATTGAGTTAAGAAATGCGCTGGATAATTCGCCTGCAAGCTGACTATTATTACTCAATATAGACAGATAGCTCTCCAATCAGTATTGAATATATCGTCGCTTTTCGTAATGTAATCTATAAATAGAGAACCACTTTGATTTCTGATGAAGAAGAACTCTCGCGGTTAAAACCTAATTTATTAGCTAAGCCAAGCATTTTTTTATTGTCGTTTAGCACAAGCGCATATATGCTTTTTAAACCCCGTTCTCTTGCTACCCCTATTAACATATCAGAAAGCTTGAGGCCTAGACCTTTGCCCTGAAAATCATCAGCGATAAGAACAGCAAATTCTCCACTTTGGCCGTCAGGTTCAATTATCAACCTGCTAACTCCTACACTACGTTTTTTCCCGTCTAAAGAATATTCAGCCATAATAGCCATTTCCCTGTCATAATCAATGTTGCAATACCGAGTTAACATTGTATGTGTAATATCCTTCAGGATATGGAAAAACCTATATCGAGATGATTCTTCTGACAGCCCATTAATCAGTTGTTTTTCAAGAGGTTCATCTTCAGGCCTAATAGGCCTTAACAATAAACCTCTGCCATCTTTTAATCGCCATGTGGTTATAAACCTGGTTGGATAAGGAGAGATAACAAGATGTGAATGGGTTCCAACTTTTTCATCTGTCAACGCTGCATCAAGGATTATTCTTGCATCTAAAGCAACGACCTCGTCACCGCTAACAGCTAAAGGATTAATATCGATTTCTCGAATTTCAGGAAAGTCTACGATGAGATTCGATAGTTTTACTAAAGTTTCATCAAGGACAGCTAAGTTTGCCGGTGGTTTATCCCTTAACCCTTTTGATAGCGCACTATATATTTTGGTCTGTTCCATGAGGAGGCGAGCCAATGTTTGATTTAAGGGAGGTAGTCCTACCGCAATATCCTTAATAAACTCAGTTTGTACTCCACCGTATCCAAAAAGGATAACAGGGCCAAAAACAGGGTCTTTCTTGCTACCAAGGATAAGCTCAAAGTCGTATTTCTCAACCATCCTCTGAATAGTTACTCCTTCTATAACTGCTTTTGGATTATTTTTGTTTACACGCTCAATTATTCTACCAAAGGCACTTTTCACTTCTTCAGAGTTTTTTAAATTAAGCTCTACCCCTCCGCTGTCGGTCTTGTGGGAAATATTAGGAGAGAATATTTTCATTACAACAGGATAACCAATATCAGCTGCTATTGACACTGCATC
>CAYPSP010000113.1:0-4662 GCA_964413335.1 uncultured Dehalococcoidales bacterium | reverse complement strand
AATACGAGAACGTACCATGAGAGGGAAATTAGCCCACCTTAAAGAAGGTAAACTTCCACAAGGAACTGGTATAGGCTTATTTGGCTACCAGTGGGACAAAACTATCGGAAAAAGGCTAGTTATTGACCATGAAGCACAGGTTGTTAATGATATTTTTGCAATGGTGTTACAAGGCTTCAGTTTCCATAAAATAGCCCTTGAACTAAACAATAAGTCTATTAAGACTAAGTCAGGCTCTATGTGGTATCCCTTAACTATCAAGCGAATTGTCACCAACCAGGCTTATACGGGAAAGACCTATTTCGGTAAAACTAAGCGTATTAGTAATACTAAGGTCACTTCTACACCACAAGAAGACTGGATATTACTACCCGATATTACTCCACCTACCATATCCGAAGAAATGTTCAACCGCGCTCAGAAAGTATTGCTTGAGGCAAAACAGTCACGACCAATAAAACAAAATAGTCCTTACTTGCTCACCGGCTTTATGAAATGTAGTAAATGTGGCTCACCAATAGGCGGAACCACATTGAACGGTAAATACAGGTACTATCACTGTCGTGGTGCACGCCCAACCACAACCAGAGGCAAAATCTGTAATGCTGGATATATAAGGGCTAATGACCTTGAAAAAGATGTCTGGAATAAAATCCTTGAACTACTACTCAGCCCATTAACTCTACTCAGTTTATTAAATGAAGTGGGAGAGACCGAAAGAAAACAATCTAATAAAATTGAACTGCTACCAATGCTCGAAAAACAAATTAGTCAACTTCGTAGAAAACTTAAGGCTTATCCCATAAAAGAAAAACAGCTATATTCTCTACTATCATACGATTCTGTAACCAAAGATTATGTTCTCGATGAGGTTAATAAACAAAAGCAAAACCGTTTGAAAGACGAACGCCAGCTCAATGAATTACTGGTAACCCGAAAAGAAGCTACCAAAGCCAATCGCTTCACTGTTAAACTCAGTGAATTGTCCAAGTCATTAATGGCAAAGGCTCTACAAACACAACAAGAAAGCCTTGATGCAAAGCGCAACCTACTTGATAGCTTACAACTCAACATAACAGCAGACCCACAAAACTATCAATTCAGCTTCAAACTAGGTGGTCAGATAATTTCAACCGCAGACTCAGATGTTGATGCTATATACACTCAACAACTAGCGGAATTTGAACAGAAACACCCCGAGACTTCTATAGTAGACTTGCTACATGGCAACAAGCCACTTCCCGATGATACTCCATACGCCAAAGCTTTTAATCAGGTGAGGAATAATTTAGTCACCATTGAACAAACATCGGCATAATTACATGTACATAATTTTCCACGCCGACAGGACGAATTACTCCCGGGCTTGATGTAGTAGTTACCTCCAATGCTACTTGAGATTGCCGTATAACTGCTAACTCATCGTTGAGATACTTTACGTTGAATGCAATCTTGGCTTCTTCACCATCAACCAGAGCATCAACCTCCGTCACATTCCCACCCACTTCCTCAGCCTGTGCAGAAAGAGTTATTTTCCCAGAGCCAAGTTCAGGTCCTGGTGTAACAACCAGACGTATAATGCCACTTGCATCACGGGCGAATATGGAAGACATTTTAGTAGCCTTTTGAAAGTTTGCGATATCCAGTACTGCTCTAGTAGTATAGCTTTGTGGTATAACCTGAGAATAGTCAGGAAATGACCCCTGGATAATTTGTGATACCAGGTCAGCATCTTTCAAGTGAAAGAGTACCTGACTCTTCTGCTTGTTAATTACTATTTCAACCGGTTCTTTCTGATCACCAAGAAGTCTATTAACTTCACTAAGAGTTCTAGCCGGGATAATAACTGTTGTTTTCTCGTCTACAGGTGTGTCCAGTGTTGCTGTATGAACTGCAAGACGAAAACCATCAGCTGCAGCAAGGACAAGTTTCTCACCTTCAAACTCAGCATTAATTCCAGTAAGCGCAGGGCGTGTTTCTTCTGTTGCAGCACCAAAGGCAACTTGCACAATAGCTTCTCTCAATGCTTCTACCCCAATTTTATAAGTAGTACCATCACTTATCTGTGGAATAGGAGGAAAATCATTTGAATCAATGCCGTTGATATGAGCCTTATAACGTCCACTCTCGAGTTTCAAGATACGGCTATCAGCAGGCAAGTTTATTTCAATCGTTTCATCTGGCAAAGTGTTAACAAAATCGATAAGTAATCTGGCAGGAATAGTTATAGTTCCTTCCTCTTCGACCTTGGCACTAATCCACGATGTCGTAGCCATTTCTAAATTGGTAGCTGCCAGCTTGAGACATGATTGTTCTGCAGTCAATAAAATATTCTGTGTAATGGGCAAGGTAGATCTGGTGGCTACAGCCCTACTTACCACGCTAAGTCCTTTATTTAAATTACTTTGAAGACAAGTTAACTTCATGGGACACCTCCGAAATTATGTATAACTAACAAAGAAAGTATACTATCGACAACAACAACGGTCAATCATTTTATCATCACCAATATAGTTACATCTTAAGAGAAGATCATCATTCTAACTATCACTTACCTTTACCATGTTTTGCCTTCTGTTTTCCTATGATTTTACCTACAGTAGCAGGTGAAATACCCAGACGATATAGTATGTGCCGCGCCAGTTCTATCCCTGCCTCCATTTCAGGACGTACTACTTCTGAAACACCTTTACTTTCTAAAAACTCGAACTCAGCATCGCTATGAGCGCGAGCAATTATATCCAGTTTCGAGTTAATTCTTTGAGCGTGGTCTAGAGCGAGCCTTATCGCCACAGGATCTTCTATCGCCAATACCAAGATAGATGCTTGTTTAATTCTTGCTTCACAAAGAACATTAGGATTCCCAATATCACCATAAACACAAGGTACCATGTTATCCCTAAGTTTAGATATCGCTACTGGATTCAGCTCTATAACAACATAAGGAATATTAAGATGTTCAAGAAATTTTGCGACGTTGATACCTACACGCCCATAACCACATAGTACAACATGATTAGTCAAAGCCTTCATGGCTACAGATCTTTCTCCTTCATCCTCAATCATAATATGGGCAGTGCTTCTTCTCATGACACATATCCGCGAGACTATTGCGAATACGAATGGTGTCAATATAATGGTTATTACGGCACTACCAAGCATAATTGAATAGGTATACGTAGTGATTACTCCGGCATTTAAAGATAATTGCCCCAGAACAAAACTGACTTCTCCAATCTGTATCATCCCAGCACCAACCAAAGTCGCAGTTTTACCCTTGTAACCAAACCTGTTGACAATACCAGAAGTAATTATGAATTTCCCGCCGATAATAGCTGCCACTACCATTATAAGTACTAATATGTTACTGACTAAAAAATGCAAGTCAACGAGCATACCTATCGACACGAAGAAGAGTGCCGCGAATACATCTCTGATTGGTGCCATATCCCCGAATGCCTGGTGCGCAAATTCAGATTCGCTTATCATAAGACCTACAGCAAAGGCACCTAGTGCAGCCGACAATCCAAAATTATAAGCTGCAAAAGCGCTTCCAAGACATAAAGCAATCACAGATATAATGAATAATTCCCTCGAGCCCCTCAGGGCAACTCCTCTTAAAATACGGGGGATCAAGCGAAGTCCAATAACCAATATCAGAGTTGTAAAAAGCCCAGCCTGAAGAAAGGCTATACCGAGAACATGTGCCAAGTTGCCACCTTCTTCTCCCAGTGCTGGCAAAATGAACATAGCAAAAACTGCAGCTATGTCCTGTAATAATATAATGCCAATTATTACATGCCCATGTACTGAATTAGTCTCTCCCCTGTCAGTCAATAAGCCAAGCACCACCATGGTACTACCCAAAGATATTAGAAAACCGAAAACTATTGCTTCGCGAATTCCTTGTCCTAATAAAAATAAAGCAATAATCACTCCAAGAGCTGTGCAAGCTAAGATTTGGATAATGCCACCTAGTATCGCTACTGTCTTTATCCGTTTTAGTTTTTTTAAAGAGAGCTCGATGCCATGAGTAAACAGGAGTAATACCACACCAATAGTAGCTAATACACGTATATTATCTACGCTATGGATTACTCCTAAGGCATGTGGTCCAACAAGGATACCAGCCAGAACGTAACCAATAAAAGCAGGTTGTTTTAGTAACCTCGCAATTACACCACTTCCCAGAGCAACCGCAAATGCAATAGCTAAATCAAGAAGCAATTCAGATTCATTCATCGTTACCTTTTTTTTCAGTCATTGTAATTTGCCCTTATAATATCTGATGCAATTTCAGCAGTAAATATCATCGGAGCTAATTATTATATTAAAACATAGAGATTAATGGAAGAAAAACATATCAGTTATATTGCTCTTAAAGATCTAATATTGGAAATGCAGGTCATGAAATGTATTTTCAAATAGAATTTGAAGTTAATATATCTCTAGATAAAACAAAATCTTCCCTCCAACAATAATTAACCTTGTTGGAGGGAAGATTTATTTACTCTCTAGAATAATCTTTTACCACTGATTAGGGTACATTGGGAATACTGGATCTTCAGCAGTCACTATATTTACCAGAGCTGGTTTGCCTGAAGCCAAGGATTTAACTGCTGCCTGAATTGTAGGAATGACTTCGCCCGGTTGTGTTACATT
>CAYPSP010000112.1:0-4718 GCA_964413335.1 uncultured Dehalococcoidales bacterium | reverse complement strand
ACAGCATTCCAGGCGTCCTCATACTGGTCAACAGATATCTCGAAGTGGCCAATAGCATATTTCCCGCCGGGAATCGTTGACATACCGATTTCTCCATCAACCTGTGTGCCTTCGGGTACGGTAATGCAAACATCGGTCCGTAGCTTGCTTTCATCGGTAATATCAGGGCTGTCATGGTAAACAGATAGCATTTTTGTCTCTGGGAAGTTAAGAAATCCCCTGGGGCCAGCCCATGTCATCAGTTTCTGGAACAGCCTGCCAAACAGCGCTGTATCCCCCTTGTAGGGTCCGATATGACGGATATATGCTACCTGCATTTCCGGCATGTCCCTGACTTCAACATTTGTCTCTATTTTCTTGTTGCTCATCGTAATCCTCCATATTTGAGTTTTAGTATCCTGATTGTAATGGAGGCTGATGTCGAAGTCTTGCCTGGTGTTGCTATATGCTTTACTTTCCTTGCTATCCATTATACGGTTTTTGCCTTGCTGATTACTGCGCCAGTCGCTTGCGCTCATCTGGAAGGTATCCCTGAAGCTGCGGGCAAATGCAGATGGACTGGAGAAGCCGCATTCAAGGGCAATTTCGGTGATTGATTTACGAGGGTTGGCGATGAGTTTCGCGGCAGCTTTCTCTATTCGAACCCGCTGTATGAATCCGTTCAGTGGCTCGCCTACTATTGCACTGAATAAACGGTGAAAGTGAAAAGGGGAGAAGTGGGCAACCTTTGCCAGCTCTTCCAGCGGGATGTCGCTGGAAATGCGCTGCTCAATATAGTCGATGCCGTAGTATATATATCATAGTAGTCATCGTTGTCCATAAAATGAATGATATAGATTTACTATTTAAGCTATATTATTGACAATAGCAGCATTCTAGTTTTATATTATACATATTGGATACCTGTTATGGATATTTTTTATAATTGTATTGTTAATATGCCTAAAAGATGTATACTTCTTAAAGAATGATTACCTGTATGCAATTTTCAATAGATAATATGCGGTAGATTACAGTTATCATTTTGAATAACCGGGCTTTCTGTCTGGTAAGGAAGAAAACGAATAGGTTTGAAAAGAGGCGAATAGAATGAAGTTTACAGAAGTTCGAAGGTTGCTTTCGGGAATAGTAATTCTTGTTCTAATTGGAATTTCATTTGGCGGGTGTTCACCATCGGCGGAGAAAGCAGAAATAACTGAAAAAGTGACTATTGGTATTAGTGCCACCAGTATACTTCCTTCTATGATTCATATCGCCGAAGAGAAAGGTTACTTTCTTGAGCAAGGTATCGACGTGGTAATAGAAGGCTTTCCGACTGGAAAAGCTGCCATGGAGGCCACATTCAATGGAGAAGTTGATATGGGAACGGTCGCCGATACGCCTATTGTATTCAACAGTTTTGAAAGGGATGATTTTGCTATTTTTGCGACTATTATGGGTTCTGGTCAACACTGCAAGGTTATTGCCAGAAAAGATAGTGGTATAAATACTCCTCAAGACCTGATTGGTAAAAAGGTCGCCACAACAAAAAGAACAACAGCACATTTTTACATGGCCACATTTTTTGCCATTAACGGAGTGGATATTGATGATGTTGAAATAATTGATCTAAAACCTGGAGAAATGGTTGAGAAGATTGTAACGGGGGAAGTAGACGCAATCTTCGCCTGGGAGCCAAGCATATCGGATGCTCAGGAAAGCCTTGGAACTAATGCGGTAGTACTAGCTAGCAAGTTGGGATATCTGGCAACATTTAACCTGGTCTCAATGAACGATTTCATTGAAAATAATCCACAATTAATAGAGAAAACAATCAAAGCTCTGGTAAAAGCAGAAGATTTTGTTGATACTAATCGGGAAGAGTCCATAGATATCATTGCACAACGGATGAACATAGACAGAGAAGATATAAGTAAAATATGGGATGATTATGAATTCGGAGTCTCTATGTCGCAATCTCTAATAGTAACACTGGAAGATGAGGCAAGGTGGGCAATAAAAAGCAAGTTGACTGACAAAACAGTGGTTCCAAACTATCTTGATTATATTTACATGGATGCCCTGGACGAGGTCAGCCCGGAAGCTATTGGAATAATACGCTAAAACAGGTATTAGAATGACTCTTAAAAACAGATTATATATAGCTGTTGGAATCACGGTAGTCCTGGTTGTAGTCCTTGTTTCAGTAGGCTTGATGACATCAAACAGGGCGGATGAACAAAACGAGCAAAATGAGATATTAGAATCTATGCAGATCGGTGTAGCTGAGCTTGACATAGTTACGTATGACTATCTGCTGTACCGCGAAGAACGCATGGAGCAGCAGTGGAATATGAAATATGAATCCTTGGGTGGACTTCTGGAAGGATACGAGAAAGAAGAGAGGCTAGAGTCAGTACGTGCTGGTTATGTGATTATCGGTGATTTGTTCTCGCAAATAACTGTAAATTACGAAGAAAGGCAAAAACATATTCAAGAGGGGGCTTCTCCGGAGGAGGCTGACACTACTACATGGCTCGAGAATAGACTGGTGGGCCAGTTATTAATAACGTCAAACTCGATGATGTCCGATATTTCCCGTATGGCTGAAGAGGCGCTTGCTGAAACAGTAGAAGTACAGAGGAAAACTTCACACATAGTTTTAATTATTATTATAGTCATTGGTATTGCTTTAACCACTCTATTAGTGCTTATTATCCGGAGTATTTCAAAACCACTGAGCAGGTTGGCTGATTACTCCAGGAAGGTTGGCAAGGGAGAATATGGCGCTGAGATAGAAATCAGGGGCAGGGATGAAATCGCTGGTGTAGCTTCAGATGTGAAAAAGATGGTGGGACAACTGCTGTCAGCACAGCAGGAGGTGGAGAAGCACCGGGCCCACCTGGATGATTTAGTTAAAGAGCGGACAGCCGAACTGGAAACGGAAATCGCCGAACACAAGGAGACGGAGGAGGCGCTAAAAGAAAGCGGGAACAGGTTCAGGACTATGTTTGATAGCATGGGAGATGGTGTTGCCATATATAAAGCTGTAAATAATGGTGATGATTTTGTCTTTGCAGATTTCAATAAAGCAGGGGAGGAAATAGAAAATATCAAGCGGGAAGAGCTCATCGGTAAAAGCGTCATCCAGATGTTTCCAGGTATCAAGGAATCGGGGATCCTCGAAGTGTTCCAGAGAGTGTGGGCAACGGGGAAAGCTGAACTGCATCCGGTTACCCAGTACAAAGACGATAGAATAGTTGGGTGGAGAGAAAATTATATCTATAAACTTCCCTCTGGTGAAATTGTGGCGATTTACGAGGATGCTACCGAGCGGAAGAAGGCAGAGAAAGAAAAAACACAGATGGAGCAACAATTACAACAGAGCCAGAAACTGGAATCTATCGGCCAGCTGGCAGGCGGTGTGGCACACGACCTTAATAACATGCTGACTCCTATTCTCGGCTTCGGACAGCTTCTCCTGGAGAAGCCTGACGAGGATGAAGAACGCAGAGAACAGCTTGAAGAAATCATGAAAGCTGGCTGGCGAGCCCGGGACCTGGTGCGCCAGCTCCTTGCTTTTAGCCGAAAGCAGACACTTGAATTTAAAACCTTTGACCTCAATACGCTGCTAATGGATTTCAGCAAACTGCTTCGCAGTACCATCAGGGAGGATATAGTCATCAAACTAATTCCAGCCAAATCACTTCCTCTTGTCAGTGGAGACACCGGACAGCTGGAACAGGTTATCATGAATCTGGCGGTAAATGCCCAGGACGCCATGCCCGATGGCGGTGAGTTGACCATAGAAACCACAGTGGTCAAACTGGATGAAAGCTACGCAGCGAAACACGTGAGCGTCATCCCAGGCCCCTATGTCATGCTGGCCATCAGCGATACGGGTTGCGGTATGGATGAGAAAATTCGTGAACAAATCTTCGACCCATTCTTCACCACCAAGAGTAAAGATAAAGGTACTGGCCTGGGGCTGGCCACCGTCTATGGAATTGTTAAGCAGCACAACGGCAATATCTGGGTCTACAGCGAACCTGATAAGGGTACGACTTTCAAAGTTTATCTCCCTGTATCTGCTGAAACGCAGGAAGAACAGGAAACAGCAGAAAAAACATCCACTGTCTCACGCGGCTCCGAGACCATCCTGCTGGCGGAAGATGACGAAATCGTGAGGAAACTCGCCCTGACCGTCCTGGAGCAAAGCGGCTACACGGTTCTTGTGGCGGAAAACGGCACCGAAGCTCTACAAACCCTTCAGTCACATAATGGCCCGCTACATTTGCTGCTGACCGACGTGGTCATGCCCAAAATGAATGGCAGAGAACTGTTCAATAGGGTTGTTGAGAAATACCCGAGCATGAAGGTGCTCTATATGTCCGGCTATACTGACGATGTGATTGATCGTAGAGGGGTGCTGAACAAGGGGGTCGCCTTTATCCAGAAACCTTTTAACGTCAATGACCTTGCCGCCAAGGTACGGGAAGTGCTGGATTCATAAAGGGCATCCTCACCTTAGTCCTCTCCCTCAAGGGAGAGGATATTATTTAATGAATTGTTTTTCACCCACTCCCTAACCCTCTCCCTTATAGTGAGAGGGA
Organism: uncultured Dehalococcoidales bacterium; assembly: GCA_964413335.1. Lineage (GTDB taxonomy): Bacteria > Chloroflexota > Dehalococcoidia > GIF9 > AB-539-J10 > JAUUZT01. Next base: position 126 of record CAYPSP010000112.1, on the reverse strand, counting down.
ACTCAGAGCTACGAAGTTGGTACAGTAGTAACAAAATAGACCGAGGACACAGCTAACAAATATCTCCCTTATAGGGAGAGGGAATTCAGAGGAAAAAGAATTGGTCTCATGGTTTGTTATTCCTGC
>CAYPSP010000111.1:0-4736 GCA_964413335.1 uncultured Dehalococcoidales bacterium | reverse complement strand
GCTAATTCATCGAGGATTGCTTTCAATGCCTCTAATTCCCTGCCATAACCAGTCCAATCCCCATCCTTAAGGTATTCCTGGGCATTACTGTAGTGTTGCTGTGCCTGAGAGATTAATTCAGCCACATCAGACGTTATTTCCCCGGGTTCCACTGGTTCTGCGGGTTCCTCTCCAGGTTCTGTTGGGAACGGTTCTGTCCCAAATATGGCTGCAAGGCTCTCCCCTAATGTGCGCTCCATAGCAATCTTGTCTCCAGCAGCTACGATAACCCGTTTCAATTCAGGAAGCCCTCCTGACTCCGCCTGGAGAAATACCGGTTCTACAAAGAGATTAGAGGCGCCCAGTGGTATCATTAACAGGTTTCCACGTATAACGCGAGAGCCACCACGTCCCCAAAGGGCAAGTTGTTCAGTGATAGTGATATCCTGTTGAATTCGATTCTCTATCTGACTCGGACCATATACCAACTTATCTTTGGGGAAGACGTAAGCAAGCAATTTTCCATAATTATCTTCATCACAACGAGCGGCCAGCCAACCAACCGTATTATTCTTATTGACCGGTGTAAACGGGAGGATAAGAAGGAACTCCTCCTTGTCCTCCTCGGGCAAATGCATGGTAGCGTAATAAGGTTGCATTATTTGTTCTGCCCCGGAATATACCTCTTTAGGAAAAGTCCATAAATCTTCTTTATTGTAGAATACTTGGGCATCCTGCATGTGGTAGCTCTGATACATTCTGGACTGGATAGTAAACATCCCTTCGGGATAACGAATATGCTGACGTAACGCATCAGGCATCTGTTCTATAGATACAAAAAGTTCGGGGAAAATGTCTTGATAGGTCTTTATCAAGGCATCATCAGGGTCTGAAATATAGAAGGTCACGTCACCTTCATAGGCATCGGTTACCACTTTAACACTATTACGAATATAGTTTGTTTTGCCATCAATAGGTTCAGAATAAGGATAGTTAGAGCTAGTAGTATAAGCATCCTGCACCCAAAGCAGCCGTCCCTCAACAATTACCATATAAGGGTCATCATCAAGTTGTAGAAATGGTGCCAGATGGTTTACTCTTTCACGGATATTTCGGTAATACAGAACCCGACTGTCAGCAGTCATCTCAGCACTAATTAGTATATTAAAATCGCCAAACTGCCAGGCATAAAGACCCCGTCGCAGCAAGCTCCCAATACTAACACCGCCTTCTCCCTGCCACTCTCCGTAAACATTGCTGTCGCCCATTGGATAATCAAATTCCTGTGTATTCGTATTTACAATGACATAATCATTCGTTTTCTCACCAAAGTAAATCTGCGGTACGTCTATTGGAATATCCCCAACAGGAGGAATATCCTTTATTTTCAAGACAGGTAAACCTTCGGTGCTTACTTCACTAACAGGGCTTAAGGCAACTCCATAACCATGGGTAAACTGCAATCGCTGGTTAACCCATGTCTGTGCCTCACCTGCCAATTTATCCGCCGATAATTCCCTGGCTGATAGCATAACCTGTTGATATTTGCCATCCATGTAATAGCGGTCTACATCGACATCATTAAAATCATAATAGAGTCGTATAGCCTGGATTTGATTATAGGTATCTATTAGAGCTCGATGGTCCCAGAGTCTTATGTTGTTAATCGTAGCTTCGTTTTCGGCGACATCCAAACTGGTTGGCATTTCCTCCGCAGGAAATGGTTGTTCTTCGATACGATTTAAGGCAAATGCCTCGCGAGTAGCCTGGATATTATATTCAATATAGGGTTTCTCCAAAGCGAATTCATTGGGTTGTACCTGAAATCTCTGCACCAGGCTAGGGACGATTCCGCCTATTACCACGCTGACTACTATCCATATAGCAAGACCATAGGTTATCAATCGTCGTTTTCGTTTTATAAAAGCAGCAATCAATATGATGGTGAAAACCAGCACTACAACTATAAGTATCCACTGTGCCGGCAGCTGGGCATGAATATCAGTATAACTGGCTCCGAAAGCCACCCCTCGTCCAGAGAATACCAAATCCCAGATACCCAGCCAGTAACCCAAAGCGAAGGTGGCTAACACAAAGGTTATCAGAATACTGGCATGAACCAATACAGGCCTGGCATAGTCGAATTTCATCTTCCGTCCTGCATAGCCGAGGAAATATACTCCGGCACTACCGAGCAGGGTTATTATAAAAGTTCCCTGTAGCCAGCTTTTCAATAATTGCAGAAACGGTAATGAAAAGACGTAGAAGCTTACCTCTTTATGGAAAACAGGATCAACACTACCAAAGTTCTGCCGACTGAAGAAACGAAGTATTAGTTCCCATTCACCCTGGGCTGTCATCCCAAATACAAAACCGAGAAAGGCTATCCCCATAATCATAGCAACTTTAAATGTTGCCTGTTGTCCCTGCAGCAATGCCCAGGGCCAGAAGACTGATTTCCCCCTTGATGATAGCCGAGTTGCCAATACCAGATTCCCCAGAAAGATGGCAATAAAAATCGCAGCCGCAGCGAAAAATAACAACACTTTTGTTTTAAGAATTGTAACGTAGACGCTGCTAAAACTCAGGCTATTGAACCATAACCATTCGGAATACAAGCCCTTGCCCACACTCAGTATGATAAATATCACGAAAAGCAGCATCGGGATGATGATTTTCTTGTTGCTACTACGCCGATTTTTACCTTTTACCGTTTCGACATCTTTATGCTCGGGAAACCAGCGTTGCCAGTTTTTTTCAAACGAACTCATATCTCACACACTCCATTCTCCATATACTATCTAACAGAACAATAACATGCTATGCCTATTCTCTAACAGGCATAGAGATTATTGGAATCAGCACACCAGAAAGGTAGCACAGTTACTGTCCGAGGTACAATATTGTGCCGGGAAGCAATTTATTACAGGTAATTTTTCCTATCCGTGAAATGTTATCAATAGACAGGAAATGCCTTACATAGTTCCTCGACTTCTCTTCGAATTACCGCTAATTTATCCTTATCATCTCTGGCATCCAATGCCCGAGTAATAAATTGACCGATTTGTTTCATCTCTGCCTGTTTCATTCCCCGAGTGGTTACAGTTGGCGTTCCCACCCTTATACCGCTGGGATCGAAGGCTGTTCTCGTATCGAACGGAATGGTATTTGCATTCGTAGTTATTCCCGCAATGTCAAGTACTCTCTCCGCCTCTTTTCCACTGATTGCCTTATTCTGCAAATCTATAAGCATTAGATGATTATCAGTGCCACCTGTTACCAATCTGAATCCGTTTTCCATCAGTGTTGCAGCCAGAGTCTTGGCGTTAATGACAATTTGTTTAGCATATTCTTTGAACTCCGGCTTCAGAGCCTCCCCAAAAGAAACGGCAATGGAGGCTATGGTGTGTTCATGTGGCCCACCTTGCAGCCCCGGGAAAACAGACCTATCTATATCTTTGGCAAATTGCTGCTTACACATTATTATTGCCCCTCTTGCGCCTCGAAGGGTTTTGTGCGTTGTCGTTGTTACCACGTCTATATACGGGAAAGGAGAGTCATGTGCACCACCAGCAACAAGGCCGGCAATATGAGCAATATCAGCCATAGATATAGCTCCAACTTCCTTTGCGATTTCGCTGAATGCCTTGAAATCAATCTTGCGTGGGTAAGCAGAAATACCACAAACAATCATCTTAGGCTTTGCCTCTAAAGCCATTTTTCTTATTTCATCATAATCCATCAGTTCGGTTTGCCGATTGACTCCATATTGCACAGCATTAAATAACTTGCCACTAGAGGTTGCCTTATGCCCATGGGTCAGATGTCCTCCATGCCCCAGGGCCATTCCCATAAAGGTATCACCAGGCTTCATCAAAGCAAGGTAAACTTCCATATTAGCAGGGCTACCCGAGTATGGTTGAACATTAACATGTTCCGCTCCAAAGAGAGCCTTTGCCCTTTCGATTGCCAGGTTCTCGATAACATCGATAAATTCATTTCCACCATAGTATCGTCTTCCAGGGTATCCTTCAGAATATTTGTTATTAAAAACAGAGCCAAGGGCCTCAAGAGCAGCTTTGCTGGGAAAATTCTCTGAAGGTATTAACTCAAGGCTGGTATTAATCCTGTTTATTTCTTTCAACATAGTGTTATATACCAGTTCATCACCAGTTTTCAGATTTTCGAATCCTGTGGGTATATTTGTCATAACGACCCCCTTATAATTATTATATTTGACTACTATATTGTATTATCTTAGCTCAATGCAGGAATTATAGCCCCTAAAATCGTCCACTACAAACGCTTTACCGCCAATATTTTATCTTCAGTATCGCGCCAGCTCGATATCAAGCTTGAAAACCGTTTGCCTGTTTTGATGAGATTATCACAATATGGATTATTCCCAGTCATCTATATTGCGAGTGCGTGCTACAATATTGGTGTAAGCTGATGTCATAATTATCCAGTGAATCACTGGATACCGTATTTCATTTGAAGGAGAAAGTTAATATGCAGAGATTGGGCCCTATCTGGACAGAAATCGATATGGATACCATCGCAGCGAACGCGAGGGCAATAAGAAATTCAATTGACAAGAACGTTACGATTATGGGAGTGGTAAAGGCCAATGCCTATGGACATGATGCTGTTGAGGTAGCCCCTCTCTTGCTACAAAACGGGGTATCCTACCTGGCAGTAGCCCGACTGGATGAGGGCATAGCCCTGCGCATGAGCAATATTACAGCCCCCATTTT
>CAYPSP010000110.1:0-4778 GCA_964413335.1 uncultured Dehalococcoidales bacterium | reverse complement strand
GCATAATTCTATCAAGCATAGACTTCTCTATCCCTGAAGACTTAGCATAATCTAAGTCTTTTCTGTTCGCTGATAGAATTTCATCCTGTCTATCTATTATAGACTTAGCAATATTTGCCAGCGCCATATTTTTTATATTTGTAGAGGTGAAAGCAAGTTTCCTGGCAGCAATTCTTGCTACTTTTCCCTTCTCTATCAATTCATTTGTCACTGATTCCATAATCTTATTATCCCCTACATCATTTCCTTTAATTCACACCACCACCATATTATTTCTGTGTATTATCTCATCTCCATGCATATGCCCCAATAAACTCAGTATTTTATCAGAACGTACTCCCATAATAACAGTTAACTCATCAGAACTGTAGTTAGAAATCCCCAAAGCTATATGTCGACCTTTCTGGTCTATAACATCAACAATATCACCCCGTTGGAAATCACCATCCACTTTAATCACACCAGCTGGTAACAAACTACCATTATTTCCACCAATAGCCAGAGCAGCACCTTTATCAACTGTTACTTTACCTCTTAAAGCTAGCCCGCTAAGCATCCATCTCTTACGACTCTCCATCTTATCCACACAAGCAGGGAAAAGAGTCCCAACCTCATCACCATTTCCAATCCTCAGTAGAATATCAGGTTCCCTCCCATCTGCTATCACAACATTTACACCTGAGCAAGTAGCCAGTTTAGCGGCCTCTATTTTTGTTACCATTCCCCCTGTTCCTCTATCGTCACGAGTATTGCTAGCCATACTCTCTATACTCTTATCTATTTTGTTCACTCTACGTATAAGTCTCGCTTTCGAATCATGATTAGGATCAGCCGAATATAATCCAGTGATATTAGTAAGTAATATTAGAAGATCCGCATCTATAAGATTTGCCACCATAGCTGAAAGATTATCATTATCTCCAAATTTGAGCTCCTCTATTTCATCAAGAGCAATTACATCATTTTCATTTATAATACAAATAATTCTAGATTTAATAAGAGCCATCAATGTATTTCTTGCATTTAGGTAGCCCGCTCTCTGAGTAATATCATTTTTCGTAAGCAAAGCCTGTGCTATTATTATGTCATTTTGGCTAAAAAGCCTCTCATAAGTATACATGAGATGGCTTTGCCCAACTGAAGCAAAGGCTTGTTTGAAAGAGATCCCTTTCTGACTTGAGCTTTTTTTAAGCCTTTGCCGTCCGGCAGTAATTGCACCTGACGAAACAATAGTCATCTCTCGTCCGATATAATGAAGCTTAGCTACCTGCTGCACCAGACTATCCATAACTGCCAAATCGAGAAGGTCGCTCCCTGAAGTAAGCAGGTTTGTTCCAAACTTAACTACAATTCTCTGATTATAATTATTCATCATTTCTTAATTATAACAACGCTATATAATGACAACAACACAAGGAAACGCTGCTTGTGATAGCATTACTAATTAATGAATTTATCTTGTTTACTTCCTTTAGTTAGAAACCTCAAAACCTACAAGGATATTATTGATCACCTAGCAACCAATAAAGGTGTTCATGAAACCATTGTATTAAATGCAGCCAGAGCATGCGTTATAGCAAGCCTTTATCATGATTTAAAATTACCCATTATGGTAATAACTGCCCAACCTGAAGCTGTCAAGAAGCTCTATTCAGAACTTCAAGTATGGTGTCTACCTTCGGCAAACCTTCACAGTTTTCCAGAGCTAGAATTCTCTCCATATGAATACTATTCTCATTATTCCAGTAATACCACCCAAGATAGATTAAAAACATTATCCGCCCTGAGTCTATACAGACAACAAAAAGCCCATTATCCAAATAGTCATATATTTTCACAAACATTAGACACAAAAATTATTGATCAGCAAACTAAAAATAAACCATATCAGAAACATGAACCATTTCCAGTATTAGCAGAAACACTAGTTCAGAATCCTCCCCTTATAGTTAGTTCTACATTAGCCATCATCAGCAAGACAGTTACCCCAGATAATTTCAACTCTTGCTGCCACGACCTAAAACCTGGATTGACAATCAATCCATTTGAGCTGTTAATTAAATGTCAAGACATGGGATATGAAATGGAAGACTCTGTTATGGAGCCAGGCGAAATCAGTAGGCGAGGAGGTATTATAGATATTTATCCCGCTTGCAGTGAATTTCCAGTACGTATTGAATTTGTAGGAAACAAAATTGAAAGTTTGAGAGCATTTAATCCTGCTAATCAGTGTTCAACAAATATAATTTCTTCATTGCTAATAAGCCCGGCTAAAGAAGCCATTTTATCTCACATAGCAAATAAAATAGAACCAAACATATTAGAATTGGAAAATTGTCTTCCTGAATGTAAACAACGTATTGAAGATGACTTGGCCAAGTTAAAACAAAAGCAATGGTTTTCTCACGCTGCATTCTATTTTCCAATATTTAATCATGGAAATATTTTTCATTATCTACCAGAAGAGACCATCATCATTCTCGATAATCCCGGCGAAATGCAGACAACATTAGAGAGATTGAACAAAGAGGCTAATACATCAAGGGATACAAAACTCAAAGAGGGCAACTTGCCTAAAAATTTCCCCTCTCCATACTTCGACTGGAACACCATAAATGAGGAATTTGCTAGCTTTAAGAAACTAATTCTTCAATCATGGCAATCTAGTACAAACAAAAACGTAACTATGCAATTTTATTCTGCTCCGAGTTATGGTAATAATCTGGCATTATTTCTCAATACAGCTAAGAAATTAAGCAATCAAAGACAACGGCTTATCATAATCAGTCAGCAAACTAAAAGGCTTTCCGAATTATTGAGAGAGAAAGACCTGCAAACCTTTCCAATTTCACAGCTAGAAAAGGTACCTCCTCATTCTTCCATTACACTGCTTCAAGGTTCATTAGAACAAGGGTGGTCCATAAACAAGTATCTGACAATACTCACTGATGCTGAGCTTTTCGGTTTTGTAAAAAAAAGAAGAATTCATAAGAAAACAGCTTCTGTACAACGATGGATAATTCCTCAGCTAAACCCAGGTGACTACGTAGTGCATATTGATCATGGTATCGCGAGATTTGGTGGATTGACAAGAATGATTACAGATGGAAAAGAACAGGAATACCTTATCTTGGAATATGCTGCCAATGGCAAACTTTACGTACCCACATACCAGATAGGTCGCATAAGTCAATATATCGGGGCCGGTGGACAGAAACCAATTTTGAACAGATTAGGAACTCAAGAGTGGCACAGTACCAAGAAGAGAATCAAGGAATCCATAGCCGACATGGCCCAGGAACTTCTTATCCTTTATGCTGAAAGAGAGGCAGTACAAGGTTTTGCTTATTCACCAGATGTATTATGGCAACATGAGATGGAAGCATCATTTTCATATTTAGAAACCCCTGATCAAGCTGATGCAATATCTACTGTCAAAGAGGACATGGAAAATAATAAGCCTATGGACCGTCTAATTTGCGGAGATGTTGGTTACGGCAAAACAGAAGTAGCTCTTCGTGCCTCTTTTAAAGCAGTGATGGATAATAAACAGGTAGCCGTACTAGTTCCTACCACTTTGCTTGCCCAACAGCATTTTAAAACCTTCAGCCAAAGACTACAGGCTTTCCCCATAAATATAGAGGTGTTTAGTCGATTTTGTTCTCCTGATAGGAGCAAGAAAATCATTGAAGGATTAGCCAGAGGAAGCATCGATATATGTATTGGTACTCATCGCCTATTACAGAAGAATATCGCCTTCAAGGATCTGGGATTGGTAATAATAGATGAAGAACAACGATTTGGCGTCTTACAAAAGGAGAAGCTAAAGCAAATGAGGAAAGAGGTTGACGTACTTGCTTTGAGTGCAACGCCCATTCCTCGTACACTTCATATGTCTTTAACTGGTATCAAGGATATTAGCATTATGGAAACGGCCCCCGAAGAACGCCTAGCAATTAAATCATACATTGATTCCTATGATGAGACTCTTATTCGTCAGGCCATACTACGTGAAATTGAAAGAAATGGACAGGTTTTTTATGTTCACAACCGAGTTCAAGATATAGCTGCTATAGCTGATAACTTAAAGACCCTTATTCCTGAAGCAACTATAAATAATGCTCGAAGAAAAACTGGAAAAGGTTGTTACTGATTTTGCTGCGGGAAAATATGATGTCCTAGTCACCACCACCATTATCCAGTTGGGACTAGATATGCCAAACACTAATACATTGATTATTGACCAAGCTGACAAATTTGGACTATCTCAACTCTATCAACTTAGAGGTCGGATAGGGCGAGGTGCTAATCAAGCATATGCCTATTTTCTTTATTCCAAGGATAAAGAACTGTCTCCACAAGCACATAAGAGATTAAGAAGTATTTACGAAGCCACAGAACTCGGGAGTGGGTTTGCCATTGCCATGAAAGATCTCGAAATTCGCGGTGCAGGAAACATGCTTGGTGTAAAACAAAGTGGACATATAGCTGCTATAGGCTTCGAGTTCTATTGTCAAATGTTAGCCACTGCTGTTGAGGATATAAAGTCAACGCAATCCTCAGACAACATAATTTCTATTAAAAAGGCTGATAAGACACCATTACCTAGTGTAGCTTTACCTCTTACTGCCTACATCCCTGAAGAATATGTAGCAAGCTTAAGTACAAGGCTAAGTCTTTATAGCAGGCTTGCAAATATCAAAAGCAAGGAAGGGATAGATCAAGTAGAAAAGGAATTACAAGATAGATTTGGTTCATTTCCAGAAATTACTAGTAAC
>CAYPSP010000109.1:0-4779 GCA_964413335.1 uncultured Dehalococcoidales bacterium | reverse complement strand
GTTTTAATAGGAGTGGTTTACGTCATCCTCTACCTTGTCTCTGCCATCGCCAGTAGAAAGTCCCATCGCCTGACCAGTTACGCCGGCGGAGAGGAGAAGGGTAGCCGCCTTCTCTGGAAAGTGGCCTTTATCATTTACGCTGCTCTCATTCCATTACTGTTCTTCGGATACTATTACCTGGCAGTGATTGGATTTATCGCCCTGGCTCTGATTCAAAACTTCTGGCGCCCTGTCCTGATAAGCCGCTTTGACGCCTACGCCACCGAGGCAAAAGGAGCCACCGTGCTGTCAATCGAAAGCCAGGCAAAATCAGTCTCCACGATGATAGTAGCTCCAATCCTGGGTCTGGCTGTGGATTTCGTCCGAGGGCAAAGCATCGGCGGTGACTTCTGGCCAGTAGCTGCCATTGCGGCGGTAGTCGCCCTTATTATCCTGCTTACACCGCTCAAAGAAAAAACAAATCCCTGATAGAAGCACGGATATCACAAAAGACTAGCACATATCATATGATTATATTTATACATTATATTGACAATATATATCATATGATATATATTTATTTCTGCTGATAGAGGAGGTGTAATTGCCTGCTGAACGCGAACAAAGTGTGCGAAGCTTTTTGTTTGGAGTAAAGATGGCCATACAAAAAAGCTATAAGGATTCCTCCGCTTTCGTCTTAGCCACCGCGAGGGATAAAAATACGAGGACCATTGCCCGCCTGGAATTAACTATCAGTGATATAAAGGAAGCAATAATGTCACTATCCCTACTCGACTACTGTGATGGTCCCTGTCAGGATCCTACGATAAAAGGGGACGTTTGGATTTTTGGCAAAGAAGTTCGTGAGGAGGAATTATATATCAAGCTGAAATTATCAGCTGACTCAAAATTAAGGCAGCTAAGGGTATTATCATTTCATGAAGCTGAACAGAAACTAAATTACTACTTCAAAGAAATATCGAAGGACAAACAAGGGGTAAAAGGAGAGAAAAATGACAACAATATCCTGTCCAGTCTGCGACAAAAGCGAGGGAATAAAACTGGTAAAGGAGGAAAAGGAACTAGCCGTTCGAGATGAGCTTATCACTGTTCCAGTGGAATATTACAAATGCTCCAACTGTGGAGAGGAATTTCTAATTCCTGATGAGGAGAACGATCCCTTTGACGCCGCATATCGCTTGTACAGGTCCAGGCACAACATGCTTCAACCCGAAGCCATTCGCGATTTTCGACGCAGATATCATCTGACACAAAGTGAACTGGCAACTCTACTGGGCCTCGGGGGAGCAACGATAAGCAGGTATGAGAATGGAAGACTTCAGGACGAAACACATGAAACATTACTCCGCCTGGTGATGGATCCCAATAACCTGCAAAGGCTGATTACTAATTCCTCAGGGATAATCTCATCTGGTAAAAAGAAAAGGATACTTCAAGCAATTAAAGGAGAGAAGGGAACAAAGGCTGAGGAAATAGAGCGCCTTATCACACTTAACCTTCAACACCATGAGCCAGATGAGTTCAATGGCTTCAAGAGATTCCACCGCGATAAATTCCTGAATGCCATCCTTTATTTCTGTGTGGATGGTGAATTGAAGACTAAACTTAATAAGCTTCTGTTTTATGCTGATTTCTGGCATTTCAAGGAATATACGCTGTCCCTCACCGGGACTCGATATGCTCACATCCCTTTCGGACCAGCACCAGATGAGTACCATCTGTATTACCCTGTTCTCGAAAGACAGGGGATTATCAAGACCGAAGAGATAGAGTATACTGACTTCACAGGTGAAAAACTCATATCACAAATGAAACCCGACCTTAATATTTTCTCTGAAAGTGAACTGCGTATCCTCGCTTCGGTTAAAGAATTCTTCAAAAATTATAGTGCCCGAATGATATCGGATTATTCACACCGGGAAAAAGGCTACCAGGACACAGCAACTGGTGATATTATTTCGTATCTCTATGCGCAATACATGGGATAGATAGCTGCCATTGCGGCGGTAGTCGCCCTTATTATCCTGCTTACACCGCTCAAAGAAAAAACAAAACCCTGACAGGCCGCAGTCCAGTGTTACCTGTGTGGTTAGCCAGCATATTATCTATTATTTGTTGAAGTACTGTATAACAATGGGTTCTTGTTCACTAGATAAGCTCTCATAGTTATTAGTTCTTTTTGAGTGCTTTTACTCTCATTATTATTAAATTCGAAACACGTATATTGACTATATTTATACTCTTTGTTTCACTCTATTTCATTTCTTTGAACCCTTTCACATGTAATATACTGGTCTTACACTCATCTTTGGTAGATATATCACTTATTTGGTCAGCAAGCATAATAAGTTGACAAGTTATGACGAACATGATATTTTGGCCTTAAATGATCTAGAAGGTCCTAGAAGGTCCTGGAAGATCCTGTAAAATGGGGGAATATTGGAAGAAATACTTAACGTTCATAAATTAGCTGAATACCTGAAGATGAACTCCAGAACGTTGCAGTGTAAGGCTAGAAAGGGCGAGATACCAGGACTTGATGGCTATCAGGTTCTCGAACGCATTCAGGAAAGTTCTGATGTGCCAGTTCTCATGCTCACCGCAGTGCACGAAAAAGCTGCCATGGCACATAGCCTGGGTATTGGCGCCGACGATTTCATAGAAAAATCATTTCTCCCGCGGGTGTTTGTCGCTCGCATACGGGCTAAATTAAGACGGGTTCGTGGTGAGCTCCGCACACACCAGATGCATAATATAGACGGACTATATGTGCGCCCAGGTGCGTTTTCAGCCATAGAAACAGAAAGGAGGGATCATGGTGATACGGGATATCCAGAATAGTAATTTCATATTGTTTGGTGGCAAAGGCGGTGTCGGAAAGACCACCTGTGCCGCCGCAACGGCATTTGCTCAGCTCCCTCGGAAGACTTTGGTTGTATCTACCGATCCAGCTCATTCATTGGGGGACTGCCTCGGACAGAAAATCGGCGAAGAGATTATCCAGATAGATCAGGCTGCAAACCTGTATGCCCTGGAGATCTCTGCTGAGAAAGCTCTGGACGGGTTCAAAATGGACTACAGGCGGCAGATGCGTCGCCTCCTTGAGACCTCAGCCGGTATTGAACACCTCACCGTAAGCGAGAGGGAGAAATTACTATCTCTCCCGGTGCCAGGTGCGGATGAGGTGATGGGTCTGAAACGTCTCATGGACGTGATGGATGAGGGAAAGTTCGATAAGGTCATCGTCGATACCGCGCCCACCGGCCATGCCCTTCGGTTACTATCGATGCCGGATATATTCGATGAGTGGATCAATTTGTTTTACAACCTGAGGGCAAAGCACAGGTTTCACGAGAGGGCTTTCAGCAAACCTGATAGAGCAGATGAGTTCCTTACGGCTCTTAAGACGAGTACCGCCCGGCTAAGGAACCTGCTGCGAGCAGAAAAGTCGGAGTTTGTGGTGGTCGCAGCCGCGGAACGCCTTGTCATTGAAGAGACCAAAGATCTCGTGAAAGAGCTCTCAGGCTTTGGTATCCCCGTGAAGCATCTCATCGTCAATAAGCTTTTCCCTGACCTGGACGCTGACTTCGCAAGGGCGCGCAGAGAGCAGGAACGGAAGCTACTCCAGGAAATCCGCAATACATTTAGCTATCTGGAAATCACAGAGGTTGGCCTCCAACCCACCGAGCCCAGAGGAATTGAGAATCTGCGTCGCTTTGCAAGCGTGCTATACGGTTAGCAAAAAATGATTTTGGACATAGGTGGCTCTGAGAGCACGCTATAGTGTAGGGAACAGGAGGGAGCGGCCGCGTTTTTCGCGGTAAGGAGTGACTATATGATAAAACTGAAGCCATGCATATTAGCTGTAGATGACGACGTGGATGTCCTGTGTTTGGTACGACGCGTACTAGAGGCCGAGGGATACCGGGTGATTACCGCTAATAGCGGCGAGGACGCCGTGGCTGCATTTGAACAGCAGCCATCGGACATGGTGGTGCTGGACATCGTGCTGCCGGGCATGGACGGCTATGCTGTCTGCCAGCAGATCCGCAGCTTATCTAATGTGCCGATAATAATGCTGACGGGGAAGGGAAGCAACGAGGAAATGATAAGAGGATTGGATGCTGGCGCTGATGACTATGTGGCCAAGCCTTTTTCAGTAGAGATGCTGCTAGCCAGGGTAAGAACAGTGCTCCGCCGCAGCCAAACTACTTTGCCCACGCCATCCTGCGACACATTCAACAGCGGCATTATTCAGATAGACTTCGCCAGAAGGCGGGTAACCGTGGACGGCAAGGAAATAAAATTGACACCAACTGAGTTTCACCTCCTCCAAGAACTGGTGTGCAACATCGGGAAGGTGCTCACCCATACTTATCTCCTGAAAAAGGTGTGGGGTCAGGAATACCAGGATGAAAGGCAATATCTGCACGTCTTCGTCGGATCCCTGCGCACCAAGCTCGGGCTCGGGCGTCAGGGCCATGGGTCCATTGACAGTATAGCCGGCATAGGTTATCGGTTTAAGGCCTAACCACTCCACTACAAATGCAAAAGCTGCGGTGGAATTTCATGGTTTTTCTTTAGTAATTACTTAGTTTGTTGCCCGAATCTTTAGCTGTTCTTTAGTAAGTGTCTGATAAGATGATTTGAATCAGATGAATCAGATGAAGCAATTGAGACATTCAAAGAGATGGCTTACTGTCAAGGGCGTTGCTGACTATTGTATGGTTCATCGAGCTACGGTGCGGCGATGGATCAAGGATGGCAAACTGTCCGCAC
>CAYPSP010000108.1:3130-4802 GCA_964413335.1 uncultured Dehalococcoidales bacterium | reverse complement strand
AAAGGAGCATCTCGTTGCAGCGAATCTTCGCCTTGTTGTAAGCATAGCTAAAAAATATATCGGCCATGGCATGTCCTTGCTTGACCTCATACAGGAAGGGAATATCGGCCTAATGCGAGCTGTGGATAAGTTCCAACATAGAAAAGGGTATAAATTCAGCACTTACGCTACCTGGTGGATTAAACAAGGTATCACACGTTCTATAGCTGATCAGTCACGTACTATTCGGATCCCTGTACATATGGTAGAGACCATCAATAAACTTATACGAAAGATCCGCAAGTTAACCCAGGAACTTGGACGTGAACCCAATTATTCGGAAATCGGTAATGAATTGAGCTTAAGTTCAGAGAGGGTCGAGGAAATCATGGACCTGTTCCGTCATGAACCAATATCACTTGAAACACCAATTGGTGAAGATAAAGACAGCCGCTTGGGCGACTTTGTACAGGACTATGACAGTCCGGCACCAATCGAAATTGCCTCTCAACAGTTGCTTAAAGATCAAATAGACAAGGTGCTTAACCAACTAACTCCACGAGAGAAAAGGGTTATCCAGCTCAGATTCGGTCTTGAAGGCGGACATACCCAAACACTGGAAGAGGTAGGGCAGGAATTCAACGTAACACGAGAGAGAATACGGCAAATCGAGGCAAAAGCTTTACGAAAGTTACGCCACCCAAGCCGTAGCCGAAAATTCCGTGATTACTTGGGATAACCAGATTTAGCACTAAGTCCAAACATCTTTCCCATATCCCTGGGCATCTTTCCTCGCGATACTTGTTTGCTTAGTTTCTTTATCTGGTAGAATTGCTTCAACAGTTGATTTATATCATGAGGAGTCGTACCACTTCCTCTTGATATTCGGTAACGCCGACTGCCATTTATTATATCGGGATTGTGCCTCTCCTCAGGTGTCATAGATGATATAATAGCCTCCATCTTTCTAATCTGCTTCTCACTTTCATCATCAGATAAACGAGAACTAATATTGGAAAAACCTGGCAACATACCCATCAATTGTCCTATAGACCCCATTTTGCGCAGACCACGCATCTGTTCAAGCAAATCATCCATATCCAAATCTGATAAGCTCTTCTTCCTGGTAAATTTCTTGCCTTTCTGCGTGTCAACAGCCTGTTCAGCACGTTCGATAAAAGTGAGCATATCCCCCATATTTAAGATGCGAGACGCCAGACGTTCAGGATAAAATGGCTCTAGTGCCCTTACTTTTTCTCCTACTCCCAGAAATTTTATTGGGACTCCAGTAACAAAACTAATCGAAAGGGCAGCCCCACCCCTTGCATCTCCATCCATCTTGGTCAAAACAACCCCAGTCAACCCTATCTGCTCATGGAATTCCGTAGCTATCCTCACGGCATCCTGTCCCGTCATGGCATCCACAATAAGCAGTACTTCATCAGGATTTAATTTTGTTTTAACCTCGGATAACTCTTTCATCAATGCTTCATCAATATGCAACCTTCCCTGGGTATCAACAATCAACCTGTCTAGCCTATTTATTTCAGCTTCTTTAAGGGCATGAGCACAAATCCGTACCGGTGACACCTCCCCCTCCTCGCTAAATACAAGTATTCCAGCAGCCTTCCCTAGAAGTCTCAGTTGTTCCCTAGCGGCAGGCCTGCGCGTATCAGCAGCTACCAAAAAAGAG
>CAYPSP010000108.1:0-3120 GCA_964413335.1 uncultured Dehalococcoidales bacterium | reverse complement strand
CTCCTTATTGATCTGACTGATCATTCCCGCCATAGTGGTGGTTTTCCCAGAACCCTGCAATCCCACAAGTAAAATAACCGATGGGCGATTTCCAACGGTGGATAAATCACGGTGCTCCCGCCCAAGTATTACAGTCATTTCTTCATAAAGAATTTTTGTAATCTGCTGTACTGCGGTCAGACTACGCAGTATTTCAGTATCTATAGCACGCTCCCTCACCTTCAATAACAGTTGCTTTACCACCTTGTAATTTACATCAGCGCCCAATAAAGCCAACCTTAATTGCCGAAGAGCGTCGTCTACATCCTTCTCAGTAAGTCTGCCCTTATTGGCTAATTTACTAAAAACACTACTAAGTTTTTCAGTCAATGTATCTAACATTTTCTATCTCCGCTGAATTCTACAACCAGGCGTGAATGGCGGTCAACTGCATACCCACCCCGACAAGCTATTCATTGTAATTATAGCTAACTAACCTATAATTACTTGACAAGAGCTAATAATATCCTTAAACTCTATATCAATCTGGAGTCGTTTTTACAGAATATGGCGATACAGAAAGAGAGGAGGACTTAAGTTTATGGGTGGTATTTTAAGATGATTTAATTAGCCATTTTGGGTTAGCATATCGTATCAATTTTCCCCTTCAATGGGTCTTTTCATATAATTCACTTCGCAAAGTTTATTCCACAGGGTCATCTCATCTGTTTTAATTTTATCACAGCAGATATGTTTGGTTGTAATTGACCACTTTTATAGAAATTGATGCAGGTCTGCTTAACCCAATAAACGCTCAACCAAAACAAATAAACAAGGAGGAACTTTATGTTTACAAGAAAGAATACAAAAATCAAAATATTGATGTCAGTCATGGCCTTGCTTATGCTTTTGTCTTTGTCCCTTACTGGCTGTGCCACAGAAGGAAAGCAATCTTTAAAATTCGCAGACTGCGGGTGGGACAGCGTACAAGTACATAATGCTATCGTAGGTTTTATTGCAGAGAATGGGTACGACTATCCTCCATCTGAAACGGTTCCCTGCAGTTCACAAGTCGCGCTAGTTGGAGTTGGTGAAGGAGATATAGACATCCTCACAGAGACCTGGACAGAAAACTATGGTGAAAAGTATACTGAATATATTGACTCTGGTATGATTATAAAAACCAACCTTGTTTTTGATGATAATTATCAGGGATGGTTGGTACCTACCTATATGATAGAAGGCGATGCAGAACGTGGCATTGAAGCTACCGCACCTGGCCTGAAATCAGTATCCGATTTGCCAGAATACTGGGAGCTATTTAAGGACCCCGAGGAACCGTCTAAAGGTCGCTTTTACAATTCCATCCCAGGATGGAAATGCACAGAACATAACTCGATAAAGATTAAAACATACGGTTTGGATGAATATTACACGGACTTTCTCACTGGCTCTGATGCAGCCCTCTCAGCCTCAATGGTCGCCGCCTACGAGAAAGGTGAAGCCTGGGTAGGTTACTACTGGGCACCAACATGGCTTCTCGGAAAATACGATATGACCCTGCTCGAAGAGGCACCATATGACCAGGAAGTATGGGATCGTGATAGAGGTTGTGCATATATATCAGTGGCATGCACCAGCATCGTTCATCCCAGTATGCTGGAAAAAGCTCCTGATGTAGTGGAGCTTTTAAACAATTATGCTTTAAGCACCAGCGATATCAATTCGATACTGGCATATATGCGGGATAGCGGATCTGACGCATCAGGCGCTGCTGTTTACTTCCTAAAAGAATACGAGTCCATGTGGACCAAATGGGTACCGGCAGATGTAGCCAGCAAAGTAAAAGAAGCACTTGTTTAAGCAAGGCTTAGCATAGGAAGTATGTAAATGGAGAATACAGCTTTGACGAAAGGGGCTCCACGAGGACATCAGTTATGTATCCAGGTTGAAGACCTATGGAAGATTTTTGGCGATAATATTGAGCAATGCTACAGTCCCGAAATGCGTGCAGCCAGTAAAACAACCATACTGGAAAAGACAGGCTGCGTGGTGGCAATAAAAGAAATCTCTTTTGAAGTACAGAGAGGAGAGTTCTTTGTCATCATGGGCTTATCCGGCAGTGGGAAATCCACTCTGATTCGCTGTATTCTCCGCCTCATAAAAGCCACGGCAGGTAAAATCTTAATCAATGGCGAAGACACCTGCTCCTATAACGACCAGCAACTCATCAACCTGCGCCGCAATACCACAGCAATGGTATTTCAGCAATTTGGTTTATTCCCTCACCGAAACGTGCTCGACAACGTAGCTTACGGGCTAAAAGTGCAAGGAGTAGCTGAGGAAGAACGCTATATTAAAGCACGAGAGGTTATCGATAAAGTGGGTCTTAAAGGTTGGGAAAACTATTTACCAAGCGCACTCAGCGGAGGAATGCAACAAAGGGTAGGGATAGCCAGAGCTCTGGCCATCGAGCCGGAAATATTGCTTATGGATGAACCATTCAGTGGATTAGATCCATTGATACGGCGCCAAATGCAGGACGAACTGATAGGACTACAGGAAGAAGTGCAGAAGACAATTCTCTTCGTGACGCACGACCTTGATGAAGCACTGAAACTCGGAAGCCGCATCGCAATAATGCGAGATGGAGAGATTATACAAGTTGGCACGCCAGAGGAAGTGATAACCACCCCTGGTGACGCTTACGTGCGCGAATTTGTGCAGGACGCCTCACCTGCCAAAGTAGTAACTGCAAAAAATATAATGGAACAGCCAGAGGTACTCTTATATGAATGGCAAGGACCTAAGGCTGCTTTCCATACTTTTCGCACTACCAAGATGAATAGCATCTTTCTGGTTAGCCATACAGGTATCTTGCTGGGGTTGATAACCCTGGAACGATTGGTCAGCTTAATAAGAAACAGGGGTACTTCCCTAAAGGAAGCTTTGGAACCCGACATTCCCACCTGTACCACAGATACGGTGATAGAAGAATTATTCCCCCTGGCAGTTTCAAGCATGCACCCTATTCCTGTAGTAGATGAAACAGGAAGATTCATGGGAGAGATATACAACAGTGCTATTATGATTAGTATGATCCAGGAGAAAGAGACGGAGGAAGCAGAAACAGAAGGGATA
>CAYPSP010000107.1:0-4803 GCA_964413335.1 uncultured Dehalococcoidales bacterium | reverse complement strand
TACTAAACAGAGTAAAGCCAAATACAATACGTTTTATGCCACCTCTTATTATCACCGAAAAAGAGGTAGATATTGCAGTCGATGTGTTGACCTCAGTACTTAATGAGAAATATGGATAAGGGGGCATAATATGTCAGAAAAAACTATATTAGCTTATAGTGGAGGACTTGATACATCAGTAGCAGTTAAATGGATAAAAGATAAGTATGACCTTGATGTAATTGCGGTAAGCATAGATATCGGGAATGTTGCTAATTTAGAGGCTATTAGAAAAAAGGCACTTGACGTAGGAGCAGTGAAATCTATTGTTATAGATGCAAAAGAGACATTCATAAAATCCTTTATTTACCCGTCTTTACAAGCAGATGCATTATATCAAGGGAAATATCCTTTACACACTCCTCTGGGACGTCCTCTTATCGCTCAACTATTAGTTGATGTTGCCAGAAAGGAAGGGGTCAAGATAATATCTCATGGTTGCACTGGTAAAGGAAATGACCAAGTTAGGCTTGATGTGAGTATCGCTGCTCTTGCTCCAGATTTCAAGATTGTAGCTCCAGCGAGAGAATGGAATATGACCAGAGAAGAGACTATTGACTATGCTCGACAATATAATATCCCTATCCCTGTTACAGTTACCAGCCCATATTCTATTGATGAAAATATATGGGGTAGAGCTATTGAATGTGGGGCTCTTGAAGATCCATGGAAGGAACCTCCAAGAGATGCTTTTACTTGGACTAAGGAAATAGCTGATACTCCAAATCAAGCAATCTATATAGATATCGGTTTCGAAAAGGGAATTCCCATCAGCCTTAATAATGAGATATTAAGTGGTATGTCTCTTATACAAAGAATAAATGAATTGGCTGGGGATCATGGAATAGGAAGAATAGATCACATAGAAGACCGACTGATAGGCATAAAATCCAGGGAACTCTATGAAGCTCCTGCAGCGGTTGTGTTACTAAACGCTCATAAGGCACTAGAGGAAATGGTTCTCACCAAAGATCAACTCAGTTTCAAGGCTAAAGTTGCTGACGAATATGCAAATCTTGTTTATAATGCATTGTGGTTTACAGGATTTAGACAAGACCTTGATGCATATATTCAGAGCACTCAACGTTACGTTACAGGAACAATAAAAGTCAGACTTCACAAAGGTAATTTACAAGTAGCAGGAAGGAAATCACCATTTTCGTTGTACAATTATAATCTTGCTACCTATGATAAAGGAGATAAGTTTGATCAAAGCGCTTCAACAGGTTTTATTCATATCTGGGGATTACCTGTAAAAACACAGTCTCAGGCTCAATCTTTATTTAATAACTAGTGAAATGTTAAAAGATAAAAATAAACAAGTAAGAGATTATTTAGCTTCGATACCTTTTGACCAGCGACTATACAATGAGGATATTAAAGGTAGTATAGCTCATGTCAAAATGTTGTCGAAACAAGGAATAATATCTAAAGAAGACTCAGATGAGATAGTCTCTGGGCTTCATTCTGTATATGAAGAAATTGAACAGGGAATATTCTCGTTCTCTACAGAGTTCGAGGATATACACATGAACATTGAGTCACGCCTTTTTGAATTGATAGGTAGTAGTGCAGGAAAATTACATACAGCTCGCTCTCGAAATGACCAGATAGCACTTGATTTGAGGCTTTATATTAGACGATGTATCTCAGATACTATCAATGATATAAAGGCATTGCAGAAATCTTTAGTAGAATTAGCAGAGGCAAACATAACTATCATTATCCCTGGTTATACCCATCTACAAAGAGCGCAGCCAGTTCTGCTATCACACCATTTGCTAGCTTATTTTGAGATGTTCCAGCGTGATAAAGAAAGATTCGAAGATTGTCTAAAACGTACTAATATCATGCCATTAGGCAGTGGTGCTATGGCTGGTGTTTCATACCCCATTGATCGTGAGTTTTTAGCTCATAACTTAGATTTCAACAGTGTTAGCAACAACAGTCTCGATGCTGTTTCCGACCGTGACTTTGTAATTGAGTATCATGCCGCATCCGCTATCTCAATAATGCACCTATCAAGAATTGCTGAGGAATTCATTTTATGGTCTTCAACAGAGTTTAGTTTTATTCAAATTAACGAATCATTCACTAGCGGTAGTAGCATTATGCCACAAAAGAAAAATCCTGATATAGCTGAACTTGCTAGAAGTAAGACAGGTCGTATTTTTGGCAACCTGATGGCTATGTTGACATCTATGAAAGCTCTTCCACTAGCTTATAATCGTGATTTGCAGGAGGACAAGGAAGGTGTTTTTGATACTATCGATACTTTGCATTTTAGTTTAAATATATTTACTGCGATGATTGAAACAATCCATATAAATGAAACTGGTATCAATAATGCATTGAAACAGGATTATTTATTGGCTACAGATATTGCTGACTACTTAACAAAGAAAGGTATGCCATTTCGAGAGGCTCATAGTGTAATATACAAGCTGACCAACTATGCTATCAGTCAAGCAAAGAATTTCAACGAATTGAGTCTTAAAGAATATAATAATTTTTCGGCACTCTTTGATCGTGATATATATAATATTAGCTTAAAATCATCTATAGCTGCTCGTAATTCCACAGGTGGGACTGCCACTAAACAAGTAAAATCTGCAATTAGTAGATGTTGGAAAATACTTAAAGATGAAATCTAATAATAGAGTTAAGCTGTCTCCATCAATACTTAGCGCAGATTTTGCAAATTTGGGGATACAAGTAAAGGAGGCAAGTAAGGCAGGTGCTGACTACATACATGTGGATGTTATGGATGGTCATTTCGTTCCGAATATAACTATGGGAGCTCCATTAGTTGCTTCTGTTCGTGCTTGTACTAAACTGCCTTTGGATGTTCACCTGATGATTGAACATCCAGAGAACCATATAGCACAAATTGTAGATGCAGGTGCAGATATTATCACGGTACATGTCGAAGCGTGTACTCACCTACATCGGGTAATACAATTGATTAAAGGGCTTGGAGTTAAAGCAGGTGTATCACTAAATCCAGCAACACCAATTATTTTCCTTGAGGATATTCTCCAGCATGTTGATTTGATCCTAATAATGAGCGTTAACCCTGGTTTTGGAGGCCAGGTATTTATACCTGGAACCCTAAACAAAATAAGCGGCTTACGCTCGATGCTGATAGATTATAATGATCAACCTGAAATTGAAGTTGATGGAGGTATTACTATTGATTTAGCCCCAGAGATAGTCGACGCTGGAGCTCAAACATTAGCTATTGGTAGCAGTATATTTAAATCGAAATTAGGAATAACTCAGGCACTACACGAATTCAGGATAGCTGTAAATTAGGTCAAAGCTTTATTTCGATTGCGTAAACATCTGGAACAAATATGGATTTTTAACTTGTTTCCTTTTATCGCAATGGTAACCCTGCGTATATTAGGTAACCAACGTCGTTTAACACGTTTCTTAGAATGACTAACACTATTACCGAATTGAACTCTCTTCCCACAGACATCGCACTTCACTATAGATTTTTAGCCTCCTTTACTCTATATCCTAGCTCAGGTATTATATCAGGAAAGACTCACATCTCAAAGGGGGACAAATAATTAGAATGAAAACTAAGTTGGCAAATGGAAAAACTCTAAAGGATATGTTTATTGCAGGAACTAAATGGTTGGAAGGAAGTGTTTCGGAAATTAACGCTATCAACGTTTTTCCCGTACCGGATGGAGACACAGGAACTAATATGTTGCTTACCATGCAATCTGCAATTGCTGAAATTAATAAAATTGATAACGAAGCTGTTTCCCCTATGGCAGAAGCTATTGCACATGGTGCACTTATGGGAGCACGAGGTAATTCTGGTGTTATTCTATCTCAATTTTGGCGTGGGCTGGCAAAAGGATTGGAAGGAAAAGACACTTTCAGTGGTAAGGATTTCGCTAATGCATTATCAGAAGCTTCAAATGTTGCCTATGAAGGTGTAATTAATCCTGTAGAAGGGACTATGCTAACTGTGGTCAAAGATGCTGCAAATGCCGCTTTGTCTATAACTGATGACTCGATTGACCTGTTATCTGTATTGAATGTTGTTGTAGAAGCTGCACATGATTCAGTAGCACGAACACCTGATTTATTACCGGTATTACGTGAGGCGGGAGTTGTAGATGCGGGGGGGCAAGGAATGTATGTTTTATTTGATGGTGCATTCAATTTACTGCAAGGTAAACATCGTAAAAATAAGGAACAAGGTCCAGAATTAGTAAAAACTGCTTCCGCCACCGGTACACGTATTGCTACTACAGATGGCATAGAAATACCCTGGGGATATTGTGTAAATTTCTTACTAGAAGGTGACAGGCTTAATATTGAGAGGATTAAAAAAGGACTAGCTAGAATGGGCCAATCCTTAGTTGTTGCAGGAGGTGGTACCATGGTGAGGGTTCATGTCCATAGCTTTAATCCAGGTAAAGTTCTATCCTACGCTACTTACCTCGGTACAATTCACCAAATAGATATTAATAACATGAGTGACCAATATGAAGAATTTGTTAAGCTGCAAAAAGAATATATGCCCCAGGTATCAATTGCAACTATTGCAATTGTTTCAGGAGATGGCTTCTTTAAAATATTTAATACACTAGGAACTACCATGATTGTTCCCGGAGGGCAAACAATGAATCCTAGCGTTCGCCAGTTATTAAGAGCAGTAGAAGAAGTACCATCTGATAACGTAATATTGCTACCCAATAACAAGAATATCATCCTTACAGCTTCTCAACTAGAACCATT
>CAYPSP010000106.1:0-4832 GCA_964413335.1 uncultured Dehalococcoidales bacterium | reverse complement strand
CCTTTTGTTTTTGCTGGTTATCTTCATTAGCCATAATGAGCCTCCTGTTTATTTATTATCAAATCCTCTAGATAAAAGACGCAGACGATGTAGCAATCCATTGAACATGCATCATTTTAGTCACACGTCTACTCCTGACCGTATTACTCATTGAAAACAAGTTCGGAGAGCTCTTTTCTTGATGGATTTCTGCCTCCTTCAGCAGGGTATCCCAGCGGAGTCATTGCTATCATCTCCATTTCTTCCGGTAAATCGATAGCTTCAGCAACATTGTTCACCTGAAAAGCTCCTACAAAAACGGTGCCCAGGCCGAGTGCATGGGCTGCCAACACCAGGTTTTGCATAGCTAAGCCTGCATCAAACAGGTACAAATTACCCTTGTTGGTTGTCGAGGTTTTCCAATCACTCCCGCCGGTGACTTTATCTCCAGCGGTATAGCCAGCTTTAGCAACTTCAACACAGACAACAATAGCAACAGGTGCTTCGGTAAGTGCAGCCGCCACTGAATTGCCTGGACGAAGAGAGTCGGCAAGCTTCTTCCGTTTTCCCTTATCTCGTATTACCAGATACCTGCTGCGCTGTTTATTAGACCAGGATGGTGCCCATCGGGCTGCTTCCAACACTTTCTGTACCAGTTCCTCGGGAACGAGATCTGTTTTGTAGTGCCGTATACTGCGCCTTGTTTTAATTGCATCAAATACTTCCATCATCGTTCTCCTTTCTAATCTTTTCCACATATAGTATTCCCTCGAACTTATCAGTTAACGGATAACCCA
This sequence comes from uncultured Dehalococcoidales bacterium, assembly GCA_964413335.1. Classification (GTDB taxonomy): domain Bacteria; phylum Chloroflexota; class Dehalococcoidia; order GIF9; family AB-539-J10; genus JAUUZT01. The sequence continues at coordinate 4,056 of CAYPSP010000106.1, read as the reverse complement.
ACCCCAATGTAATCCAGTAAAGTTATTATATCCGCCCTTACTCGCTCTTCAGCTTTTCTAATTCCTCAAAAACACCAGTCAATTCCTGCCTGGCCTTTCTGAGGGTATCCTCCATGGATTTTATCAGCGAGGCTGCCTCCCTGGCGTCGTCAGAAAGCTTGTCCACAGGCGTTTCAGAGCGATCGAGCCGTTGCAGTATTTCATCAAGCCGTTCTTCCTTCTCCTCATAAGTCATATTTTCAATTTTACGTTTCATTATCTGTATCCTCCCTTTTCCTGACAATGCTCCTTATGAAGCCGTCTGTAAACTGAGTCTCGATTGATTCGTCCTGTTGTAGCTGCTTAATACTCCTCAGGATTTCGCTGCGAAGGTTCCTGGTAATGGTATATCCCTTCCTGAGAATCCAGTCAGGCATTATCGCCTTGAGTTGCCTTTCTCTGTTAATTAGATTCATTTTTCGTTCAGAAACTATCTTCAGATACCTCAATAAGTTGATATGGCTACAAGTCACCGTTAAACGCTTGCTGCTTGAATTCAGCGACAGGTCACAAAGGTGACGAATTTCCTGATTTTTACTATTCAGAAACACCTCTTTGCTATTAAAGCAGTCTTCGAATTGCGACTTTACCTTTAAGGTGCTGTTGGTGAATTGCTGCAGTACAAGCTCATGCTGTTTCCTAAAGCCATTAAGAGCTCCCTGTGATTTGCGGGATAACTCACGATCAGATAACTCCATTCGCCAATTAACAGTATTCTGCAGGCGTTCAGCGGCAAATTCGAGTCTGTTTAGCAAAGACTGGAGAGTAGTGACCAGAAACTCAGCGACTGCGGTAGGAGTCTTGAAGCTCGAATGTGCAACAACGTCCAGGACTCCTGTATCAATCTCATGTCCTATTCCCACCCATACAGGTATCCGGCAGTTAATGATGGAGCGAGCAATCTGTTCATTATCGAACCATGCTAGGTCAAGCTGTGAACCTCCTCCTCGCACGATACAGATAACATCAACCTTTGCCTTCGCCAGATGTTTAATGGCTAAAACCGTTTCTTTTTTGGTATTCTCTCCCTGCATGGTGCAGTCAGCAACTACTACCTGAAATGAAAAGGGGGAATTAAAAAGCGTTTTTGTAAAATCATTGTAGGCCGCAGACTCCTGTCTGGTAATTAATCCCATTCGCAATGGAGCTGCTGTCAGGTAAGTTTCCGTGTTCTTTTTAAGCACCCCTTCCTTCGATAGTTTTTCAATAATCTGCCTGCGGTTAAGGTCTATTTGCGACTCCCCAAACAAAGGGTCAATATCATATATATTTAGGCTAAGGCCATATACTTCGTGGTAGCGCACGGCGCAAAGGACGCAGACTTCGCTGTTATCCTGTAAGGCATCTGGCATGCCCGCCTGGCGAAGTTTATTAAGAATTTGATTGTACTCCGACTGCCAGATGACCGCCCTGATTTGCGCAGTTCTGTTTCCCTGTTCATCCACATCGGTCAGCTCGCAATAGTAGTGTCTATAACTGGTAGCAGTCCTTTGTGCGATTAAATGGGCTCTAATCCAGAACTCCTGGCTAGATAAGTCCAGCAGAGATTCTTTGATTAAGGACGTTATTTCCTTTAGTTGATATACCTTGTTTGCGGAATCCCGATGAATATTTAATTCCATTGCAATTAATTATGCTCGATTTATATATATAAATCGAGCACAGGGTTAATCAGTAAAAATGTAGCTGCCCTTTTTCAGGTAGGAGTAAAAAGTGAGCACTGTAGAGACAATCGCAATATACATCATCACCGCAAGAAGAATATCCGGGCCAATATTCAAAACCGCTATGATAAGTGGTGTCAGCCAAAACCAGAAATTGACCTTGGCTACACCTGTGGGAGTAGGGAAATCGAATACTCGACTGCGACGCTTCCAAAGATAGATAGCTACACCCGCTATTACCATAACTCCTCCGGCAAGTGCCGGTACCGCATAGGGATAAGGGTTAAAAGGCATCAGGGCATCTGTCCTTGAAAACAGCCCAGTAGCTATTGCCATTATTAGAGTAGGTATAAAAAGTATTTCGTCAGCAACCAGGTCGAAAAGTGACCCTCCCAAGCTTGCTTGTCCCAATTTGCGGGCTAAAAAACCATCAAGCCAATCAGTAAGCGCAGCAACGATGAGCAGAATACCCGCTGTGAATATTTCAGTTTCACCGCCTATATACAACAGCCGGACAATAATTATTGCCATAACGACACGTACTACAGTTATAGTATTGGGTACATTGAAGGCTAATTTTACTTTTTGTTCAGATGGCTTATTCATTTAACGTAATACTCCAATCATGGGATTTTTCATACCGTTGCCTCTAGATATCATAGCAAATGGCTATGGGGGTACTCCTCTATTAAAACCATCACAACAACTGGTGCAGAAAAGACCCGACATAAATACCTTGCATTCTTATTATGCTATTCAAACTTCCTTGTCGGATTTTGGAATTCGCAAGGGACTTTCGTCTGGCAGAGACCACAACCAGCTACGCTTTTGCCATTATCATATCCATCTTTTAATACCTCTGTTGAGTAACCGAGAGCATCCCTCAGATAAGCGTGACATTTTATCTTATCATGTCCCTTCTCTGTAATAGCCCCAGCAGGGCAGCGTTCTATACAAGCTATACAGCTACCATCCACATAAAATAAACAGTTTGAATATGGACCTTTGGCTGTCCTGGGACTTACGGGCAGTGCCAGGTCAGTGACCACACTGCCACAACGATGAGCAATGCCGCGTTCAGTAATGAAGCCATCTGAAAGGCTGAAAGTGCCAAGACCGGCGGCAAATGCCACATGTCGCTCCGACCAATTTGAGTAAGGGCCCTTTTCGTTGTTAAATATCTCAAAATAAGGCTGCGAAAATGGTGCCACTGCCAGATATCCCATAGAAGAGAGGAGTTCTGCTACATGCTCACGTAGTTTCTCATTAAATTTCTCCCCATAATAGCGAGTGTGAGACCAGAGGCGACTAGGGACATAAGACTCAGCACGGTTAGTTTTGCGAGTTTCTTCTGCGGCAGGTAATATCCAGCTTATTACCGAAAGGCGTTCCGGCAAATCGTCTGCTTTTTTCTGATAGGTTTTAGCAAGGGCTTCCCGGGGAGTAAGATAAGTAGAGGCAATAATGGTTTTATATTCTGTGAATATAGGATCGTCACCATCAGCAAATTGTACCAGTGGCTCGTCCCACATAACATAATCATTCATAAACGACAGGCGATTATCCGGGCTCGAAGCTACATATTCCTTTATTTCCTGCGTAATAAATTGTGCCGGATTATTTTGAAGTCTTTCCTTTATCTCTACTGACAGTTTCATTTATTTCTCTCTCCTGGTTCTTTTCTCTATGCAGTTTATCAGCGTAAACTAAGCTGCCCCTTTTCCCTACCAATTATCAGGAGACTATATCATTGGACTTTAAACATCACAACTCATTCACTCCGCCTTAGAATAGTTCGACGCCCATTGTATCTTTCAATATCATACTCGGTTTCTATGTCTACCATACAGGGACCTCCCAGTGCATCTTCAATCGGGATGGCAGTAATCTCGCCACGTCTATACGATACCATTTTCCCAAAGTCTTTCATAACAACCAAATCAGTAGCGGCAATACCAAAATACCTACCCATTCGTCGATCATAAGCACAGGGAACTCCGCCCCGTTGCAGATGGCTAAGGGTTATACTGCGTGACTCCAGTCCTGTTCCTTCCTGAATTGCTCTAGCTACAAATTCTGCAACTCCGCTCAAAGCTTTATGGCCAAAACCATCTACACTTTCATTCCTGACAAACTCGATTCCGCCCACTGGCTTCGCTCCTTCCGCTACGATGATAATATCATACCTAGTGCCAGTTCTCCGTCCTTCCAAAACCAGCTCGTTCACTTTTTCTATAGAAAAATCGTATTCAGGAATTAATATGATATAGGCACCACTGGACACTCCTCCTTCCAGGGCTAGCCATCCGCTATTTCTACCCATTGTTTCCACAACAAAAGTCCTCTGGTGCGA
>CAYPSP010000105.1:0-4875 GCA_964413335.1 uncultured Dehalococcoidales bacterium | reverse complement strand
CTGATGCAAATACTGCTCCACCCTGAAAGCCTCCCCCTGGTGTAATATGCCCGTGAATAATGACATAAAGCCCAAACATTAAAATGAAAGGTGTAAACAAATTAGTTATAGTTCGTACGATCTTAGACATTTTTACTAAACTGTTTCCTCCTTCTTTGCTCTGAATAACATTACTACTGCAGTAACCGCGGTAAACAGGATGGTAGCCTCACCAAGAGTATCATATCCTCTATAATCAAAGACGACTGAAGATACAACATTGTTGGCGCCAGTCTCACCCTGAGCATTATTAATTATATAATCATCCATGTCAGCTGGCGGCTGACCAAATGGATGTAACAGTAGCGCACAAGCTACAAACAAAATAACTACTATTATTAAAGAACTAATTGTAGCAATCTTTCTCAACTTATCTCCTACATACGTTTCGTTGCTTTGATAGCGATAATAAATATAGCCGTTGTAATTGCTGCTCCTATGCCGGCCTCGGCTATAGCTACATCGGGTGCTTGTAAAATATAAAATTCAAGTGATAATAGTAGACTTAAAGCCGCTAGAGCTATAGTAGCAATTATCAGGTCTTTAGTAATTGCGACCAAAATAGCACATACTACAAGCAATATTGGAATAGCTATATGTAAAAATTCTGACTCAATCATTTATTTTTGCTCCATCAATATCATCAACCACTGCTCTGGCAGGTTTAACTCCGCTTCTATGACCAGCACGGGCTATTGCATGAGCACCAGTAGCATTTGTAAGTACAAGGGCGAGCATCGCAATAAAGGAATGTATTGAAATAATTGATTCGGGCGAAGAAATACCATCCGTTGTCCATATAGCTATAGATTGTATCATCACTGCTACTATCAGGAATATAGAACCGAAAGTTGTACATTTAGTTGCAGCATGTAACCTTGTATAAAAATCAGGAAAACGATGAAGGCCGATAACTCCTAAAAGGTTAAAAAAACAGCCAATTCCTATAAATATATATAGAGCGATGTTCATTAGAAATCCTCTTTCTCTATGTATTTTGCTATAAAAAGGGTGGTGATAAATGAAAGTAACGCATAAACAATAGCTACATCAATAAGAATTACTTCTCTAAATGCTGCTCCCAATAAAACCATAATTACTATAACCATTGTGTTAATAGTGTCAAGAGCTACCAGACGATCAGGAATCGTTGGGCCTAAAATAAGCCTTATTAAAGCAACAGTTACAAATATCACCAAGGCTATGGCTGCTGAAATCCACATCATCCCGCTATCCTCCTAGCCCATTCTGGGAACTTACCGCATACAAATTTTGGATCTCTCGGCATTTTTTTCAGTGCCGCTTTATCTACATTTATCCAATGAACATAAAGAGCATTTGTTTTTTCATCTACCTCTACACTTAGAGTTCCCGGTGTTAAGGTTATAGAGTTTGCCAGGATCATAAGGCTGAGATCGTTTGGTAATTTTGGCTGAATTTTTACAATACCAGGGTTTATCCTTCCTGTTATTACACGATAGGCAACATCAATATTAGCAACTGCCAACGCCGGTAACCATATGAATATGAGATAAATTACGAAAAGGAATACTCTACGAGGGCTAAGCATGCGGAAGTCTTTTTTTACTAAAATCTTTTTGCTAATAGCACCGACAATGATGGATAGGACAGCGCCTATAATCAATTCCTCTTTGCTCCATAACAATAGGTTTCCGGAAGCCGTAGTCATAAGCAAATAAAATACAAATACGCTAAAAGAAGTTACTATAAATGCCATAATAATTAACTTTTGCTCAAAATACCTTTCTGATTTTATTATACTGGCAAGACATAAAAAAAAGAGAAGCGAAATTGAGAATTTCTAAGAATAGTATTTGCAATTATCCTTCTTCTCCTAACATTACAGAGCATATTATAAAGCATAGAAAATATAAAAAACAAGAGGGTAAAATGATATTTCATTGACCGCCAGCAGATTTTATAGTTAAAATTGGTGGTATTATACGTTTGTAGGTATAGAAACAGAGAAAATTTAAATAAAAAAATAAAAGGAGAGAAGAAGTGAGTCAAGAGATTATTGATGGACGAAAAATTGCTGCTGATATCAGGGAAGAGTTAAAGGACAGAATCGTAAAATTGAAGGAGAAGGGAGTTACCCCTGGTCTGGCTGCGGTTTTATTGGGGGAAGACCCTGGTTCGCTGTCCTATTTGCGCAGTATTGCTAAAGGTTGCGAAGAGGTTGGAATCTTCACTGAAACAGTAAGTATTTCAGAGGATGTAAGCCAGGAGACTTTAGAGATGGAACTTGAAAAATTAAATAGTGACCCAAAATTTCATGGAATTATTCTTCAGTTACCTTTACCAAAACATCTCAACACTCTCAGGGCTGAAAGCATCATCTCACCGGAGAAAGATGTTGATGGTACTAATCCAGTGAGTACGGGAAAGTTGTTGTTAGGAGAAGATACTTTCTTACCGTCGACGCCCAATGGAGTTCAGGAATTACTGGTTCGCAGTGGGCATAGCCCTGAGGGGAAACATGTTGTTATCTGCGGCAGAAGCAATATTGTGGGGAAACCACTGATGGGCATTCTTATTCAGAAGAAGACTGGTGCTAATGCCACTGTTACTGTATGCCATACCAGGACAAAGGATCTTTCATCAATAACCAGGCAAGCGGATATTATTGTTGCTGCTATGGGGAAAGCCAGGGTAATTACCGCAGACATGGTAAGTGAAGGGACCGTGGTAATAGATGTTGGAGTGAATCGAATACAGGACCCGGATACAGGTAAGTTCAGATTGGTGGGTGATGTTGATTTTGATGCTGTCAAGGAGATTGCTGCTGCAATAACACCAGTCCCCGGTGGTACTGGTCCGGTAACCTCGGCCATGTTGTTGGCCAATACTGTTCGAGCTGCTGAAAAGCTTAGCTCATAAACAGAATAACTACTAAAATAAATTTTGGAGGTGATACAGTGGCAGCCAATATAATTGATGGCAAGGCGATATCTGCCAATATAAAGGATGAGCTCAAAGAAAAGATTAACAGGCTTTTACAACGTGGTGTGACTCCTGGACTGTCAGGCGTCCTTGTTGGAGAGGATCCAGGGTCAGCTTCTTATATTCGGCTAAAGGAGAAGGTCAGCGTTGATGTTGGTGTTAGTTCAGCGATGTTACGCCTGCCTGCAGACATATCCCAGGATAATTTACTAATGGAAATCAATCGACTTAACGCCAATAAAAATGTACATGGTATTTTTCTACAGCTTCCCTTACCAGGGCATCTCGATGAAAACAAGGCATTAAGTGCAGTATCTCCAGAGAAAGATGTCGATGGCTTTAATCCGGTAAATATAGGCAAGGCATGGATGGGACAGCCTGCCTTTATACCTGCAGGTGCTGTGGCTGTTCATGAGATGATGTTACGAAGCGGATATGACCCTGAGGGCAAGGATGTTGTAATAGTTGGGGTGGATGAGTTGATAGGGAAACCACTAGCGTCTATTCTGGTACAACACAGACAAGGGGCAAGCGCAAACGTTACCCTTTGTGATCCGTCTATCGCAGACCTGGCTTACTATACACAACGGGCAGATATACTGGTGGTTGCAGTGAACAAACCACAATTTATTGTTGCAGACATGGTAAAGAAAGGGGTAGTAGTACTGGATGCTGGCTCGAATTGGCAGGCAGATCCTGTTACTGGAAAGAATAAGACAGTTGGGGATGTTGATTTTGAAGGGGTCAGTGAAAAGGCAGCGGCAATAACTCCGGTACCAGGTGGAGTTGGGCCGATGCTCTTAACTATGCTTATGTCTAACACAATAATGGCGGCGGAACTGTTGACGCACAATTAAAGTAATTATTATGGTGAATATCGTAATGGAAAAGGAGAATATATGAGTTCTGAAGTTTTAGAAAGGCTGCGAAAAGCTATTCTTGATTATGATGAAGCTGAAGCAGCCAGTTGTGCCAGGAAGATTGTTGAAGAAAAAATGAACATTGTAGAGGCATTTAATGCTATGACAACAGCTATAAGGGAGGTGGGTGATGGTTTTGGGAAGGGAGATCTTTTTCTTCCTGACCTGGTAGGGGCTGCTGATGCCATGTCGGCAGCTACCCCTGTACTTGAAGAGGAAATTAGAAAATCTGGGGCTATCAGAGAAAGTCTGGGCATGATTGTAATAGGGACGGTTTATGGTGATATTCATACAATTGGAAAAACGATGGTGTCTACACTACTTTCAGCTGAGGGATTCCAGGTAATAGATCTGGGGATAAACGTTACTGCAGAAGGGTTTATAGAGGGAGTAAAAAAGCATAATGCTGATATCTTGGCGATGTCTGCCTTGCTGACAACTACTGCTCCTGAACAGAGGAAGGTTATAGACCGTTTAAAGAAGGAAGGTATTAGGGATAAGCTCAAGGTGATGGTAGGTGGAGGTGCTATTACACAGGAATTTGCTGATAGTATTGGAGCTGATGGTTATGACCCGACGGCTCCAGGATCTGTTAAACTGGCTAGAAAACTGATTGGCAAATAAAGGAGAATTGCATGGCTTTGAAAGGATTTGTAAGAAAATATAGACCACTGGAGATAATAACTGAAGAAGAGGTAGAAGCTATCCATAAGAGCACTCTGGAGGTCTTATGGACTACTGGTGTCAGAATGGAACATGACAGAGGATTAAAATTACTGGAAAGTAATGGCTGCAAAGTAGATTATGAGAACAAGAGAGTAAGAATACCACCTGATTTGGTGGAGGAATGCCTTCGGCGTGCTCCGAGCAATTTTCATGCTCAGGCAAGGGACAAGAAATATGACCTTATGGTAGGTGGCGATACTATGTATCTTGGTGTTGCGGCCGGACA
>CAYPSP010000104.1:0-4879 GCA_964413335.1 uncultured Dehalococcoidales bacterium | reverse complement strand
TTCAGAAAGCGAAAGCATATTTAGATTCCTCAGCTTTTTCATATGATGGATTGGTTAAGCAATTAGAATACGAAGGATTTTCTCATGAGCAAGCAGTATATGGTGCAGAGGCTAATGGCTATTAAAATAACTATAATAAAAAACTCTGGAAAAGTCCCGCCTTTTACCCTCTGTAGCGCCAAGTAATTCTAATAATTTGAACCAGAAGGCGTAGCCCTTGTCACCATATTTTGTTTCAAGAATAAACATTGTCTTTCCTGTGGATCCTTCATACCAGAGGATTTCAGTCCGGCAATAAAATCAGTTCTCTTTTGCCCAGATAGCCCTTTAATCACTTTCATATTTACATCATCTATTCTCTTATTATCCATTTTAACCTCCTATAATCATGCCTGGTAATACTTCTCCCTGGCTTTGTCCCAGAGTAACGATATTTTGCCTGTGTCCCCTGTGTGTCTGCTCTTAGCTATTATCAGCTCTGCTGAGTTATCATCCGATTCATGTGTGTAATAAGAATCCCTGTATAAAAACCAAACAGAGTCCGCATCTTGTTCTAATGCCCCACTTTCTCTCAGATCCTGCAGCAACGGCTGCTTTTCGAGTCTCCCTTCCGTTGCCCTCGATAGCTGAGACAATGCAATTATCGGAACGTTGTATTCTTTACTCATAACGGCTAGCTCCCTGGATATATTGGTGATAGCTTCATACCTGGTTTTCGCCTTGTCTGTGAATAGCTGAATGTGATCTACAATGACAGCAGATATGCCATAGCTTGATTTCATCTTTTCTATATATCCTCGTAATGTTGTAGTGGTAGATGCTCCCTGGGCAATGTATAGATTGCTCTCCGATAGTTCACCCAAACCAAGCATTAGCTTGTCCAATGTGTCCTCTGAGTAATTGCCATGCCGGATTACCCTTGCTGTTTTGCCTGTAATCCCCACCATCCGCTTGTCTGTTATGCTGTTGGCTGTCATCTCCAGAGTTAGCAGGAGTACATTCTTTTCCTTTGCTATATGGCTTGCTATCTGTAATGCTAATGTTGTTTTTCCGAGTCCAGGTCGAGCTGCCAAGATGATATATTCACCAGGAAACAATCCGCCTGTGTATTCGTCCAGTTTTAGTATGCCTGTAGATATTCCAGGTTGCGTGTGTGTTAAACCGTTATACCTTATCTCTGCATTGTCTACCACTTGCTGCGGAGTCAAAATTTCATCCCTTATTGATGCTTTAACTAGCGAAGAGACAAGCTTCTGAGTCTCCTCTATCGATTCTTTTATTGGTTCGTTTTTATATCCTATCTGGCTTAATTTAGATGCCGTTGCGATCAGTTCTCTGCTTACTGAGCATTGTTTCACTATCAAGGCATAATGCTCACAATGCAATGACGTTGGTGTATTAGCAATACATCCTGATAGAAAGGATAGATGCGTGTCTCCCTCTCCATGTAATTCAAAGGCTATAGTCATTTGGTCTATTGCTCCATGCTTTTTAAGTATCGACTGCATAGCTGTATATACGGATTTGCAATCATCTTCGTAAAAATCATCAGACTCCAGGGTGATAGCCTTTGCTAATTCTCCATCGAGTAATATAGAGCCTATAACTCCAATCTCAGCTTCTCTGTTTTTTGGTATTTCCATTAAAGTTCCTTATATATTGATTTCGATTCTTTCTCCGGCGAATCTTCCCATCGCTTTTCCTTCAGCCATTTAGCTGCGTATAGTACAAATTGTTTGTCGCCCCAGAGAGTTTTATCAGTTTTTACTGTCTGGATTATCTTCTCTGTAAAAGTTTCATATGTATATCCGTTGTTTTTTCCTTTTATTGCTTCGGCAAAAGCTTGTTTTGCCCTAGTCTTTGCATCTTTCCTTGGATATACTTCCCAGAATTTATCGAAATAATTTGAGCATATGTCTTTTGTTTGTCTTTTGTCTTTTGTGTTTACCGATTTGGGTAATGGTTTCGTTACCTGTTTAGGTAATGGTTTGTCCGAAATAGGTAATGGTTTTGATATCATTTCACCGTTACCTATTTGAGTAATGGTTTTCGAATTATTAGCTTTAACCGTTACCTGTTTGAGTAATGGTTCTATCCATCGGTCATAATCTTTCTGAAATGAGTAATATAATGTCTGCCCGCTACCAGTCCTGGTGATGATGTTACGTTCAACTAATCGGTTAAGCGATGGTGCTATGTGGCGTCTGTCCAGTCCGGTCATATCCTCGAATTGGCTATAACTAATGCGGTCTTTTTTCTTATTCCAGCCATAGGTTTTCCGCAGGATAGCCCAAAGTATCTTGTTTTCTGTACCATTGAGATAAGTACGGCATAGAGCATCTGCAATCGAGTTAGCTATAACCAGGTATCCAGCTTCCTTCTGCGGTTCAGCCATTACATTAACCTTACCCTGTGGAGATTGTGGGCAGGGAGGTTGTGGTATATAATCTTGTTGTTGTAATTCCTTATTGGCTGCCATTGTCTCGAAACTTTGGCAGTCTTTCCTTTATGTTTCATCTTACCTTGCCGCCACCTGGATAGATCATTCCCAAGTCCGCCCTGGTCCTGTTCTCAGTTTCTGGCATCCTGTTCAAATTGATTACTGAGACAACCATTACCCCATACACAAACTCTCCTGGCTGGGCATCCCATTTGAGATTAACAACCTTCCCATCTGCTAGTACGCCAAGCCATCCGTTGTATTCCGGATCGTTATTTCGGTTCTGTAGAATTGGACCAAACTGAGCCATAATTTTCCAATGTGAATAGGGAGCCATTAGATATAACACTCGAATCTGGTAGAGTGCCTCTTCGTCGATAACATAGGATGCTCCTGGTCCACCACCACCTTTAGCTTTAACCCAGCCTTTGCGAATCCACCTGGCAGCCGTTGCGAGGCTTGGAACATCCAGCCTGCCCTTCAAAGCTGCACTTAATGATTGTGTTTCCATTAGTCACCCCCTGTTTTTAGCTTCTTAAATAATAGTCTATCATACTGCTAAACTACCTGTATATTACCTTACCATACTTATAGATTGACGTCAAATGTTTTATTTATACCAGCCCAGGGCGGATATTTTCAGTGTTAAATATCATACTGCTAGTATGATTTCGAGGCTCAAACTGTATGTTATGCAGCGTTTTAGGTGTTTTCATAGCTAAAACGTATGCGTATAATTACGATTATACTCAGTCGCATAGCTAAATTGCATAATTGACACATAGGCAAATGCTTATGTATTATCTAGCATGGTCAACATAAAAGAGGCAGCCTCAATACTCAAGGTTTCCCCGGACACAATCCGCAGAAGGATTAAAAGCGGTGCTTTGAAGGCTGAGAAGGTCACTACTGCCCAGGGTGATCGGTGGCAAGTAGAAGTCTATGCAGAGCCTATGCAATCCACGCAATATGCTTATGTAACTGCATTAGAAGATCGCATAACCTCATTGGAAAAAGAACTAGATGCCAGGCGGATAGAAGTTCAGCAATTACATTCGCTTTTGAATAGGAAGGCTTTATCACCTGGTACATCCTTCTGGCAGAGGTTATTCCGGAGATAAAATTTAGCTAGTACATACGAGGTCAATGCAATCCCCTGTGATCCTTATAAAAACGCCACTATCATGCTCTAATTGCGTATTTTTAGCCAAACTGAGTCTATAGCTGCTTTCTGGGAATAGTGTATGGAAGTTCCTGTTGGTTCAATCGCTACACCTTCTCTGTTTTCTGTGGTAGCGTAGATTCTCCGCCCTTCTGCATCTCTCCCTTCCCATAGAGTCGTTTCCTTTAATCTTTTTATTATTTCCCACATATTAAAACTCCCTAAAACTTATCATTACTTGCTAATCTCTCGCTATTATCTCGCTAATCTCTAGTTATAATCTTGTTAAAACCTTATCTAAATCTTATCTAAAAAACTTGCCATTATCTTGTCATTATTACCTTGCTAAACCTCATCTAAACCTTACCATTATCTTACTAGTCCTTAGCGGTACTTTTGCCCCTTGCTCTGGCTCGTGAAAAACTCCGCAAAAGTCCCGCCTGGTTACCCTCAGCCCGTTATCCTTATAGGACCAATATTGAGGCAGAGGCTGTTCAGAAGATAGTCTTTTAGTCACGAGATATAGCTAGTAAGCATAGCCCCAATAAATCCCCCTATGCCACCTATCCAATGCCTTTTTTAAGGCTCTCAGCACAATTCTCTATTTAACATAATCTTCAAAACTCAGCTCATTATCTTTGTAGACTTATCTACAAAGTGCTATGATAATCCCAATAAGTAGCTGCTAATAAGGAGGTTGAAATGATAAAAAAGATTGCGATAGCAGTAATCATATTTAGTGTTGTGGTAATCGCTATTATTGCTATTGGTACAAGCGGATCTTCTCCGAGTTCTAGTTCTTCTACTCCAGCAGTAGCACCGCAATCAACACAACCCGCTGAAATAACCGAACCAGTATCACCACCCGCAGAAACAACCGAACCAGTATCACCACCCGCAGAAACAGGTCCAAGTGCAACTACTGGCGAAAAAAATGCACTTCAGAAAGCGAAAGCATATTTAGATTCCTCAGCTTTTTCATATGATGGATTGGTTAAGCAATTAGAATACGAAGGATTTTCTCATGAAGAGGCTGTTTACGGTGCAGATAATTGTGGAGCTGATTGGAATGAACAAGCAGTTCAGAAAGCGAAAGCATATTTAGATTCCTCAGCTTTTTCATATGATGGATTGGTTAAGCAATTAGAATACGAAGGATTTTCTCATGAAGAGGCTGTTTACGGTGCAGATAATTGTGGAGCTGATTGGAATGAACAAGCAGTTCAGAAAGCGAAAGCATATTTAGATTCCTCAGCTTTTTCATATGATGGATTGGT
>CAYPSP010000103.1:0-4885 GCA_964413335.1 uncultured Dehalococcoidales bacterium | reverse complement strand
TTATGTAGCAAAAATAAGGATAATCGCTACGAATGCCAAAATTCTTTCAATCTCTACCCATAGAAAGAATATAACTTTACGGCTACCAGAACTATATAAATTACCCGCCAATAAATATCTTCAAAGTGATATAAAACTAGGTGCTACTCAAATTACTTTAGACTATAAATCTCTGGGCCAAAAATGGATGTCCATTCTTGAAGATATTCTACAAGATCTATCCAACATAGACTAAGCTATCCATATATTCTCTAATAATACGTATTAATATCCCTCGTCAGATATCACCCTGTTTATCTAATGAGTATCCGCTAATCCTCTATTCCATGCTCGTTAAGATATTTTACCGCACTTTCCACGGTAAGCATTTGCTCAGCATCTTCATCTGATATTTCTATATTTTTACCGGACACGCTAAATTCCTCTTCAATAGCAGTAATAAGCTCTACCAAATCTAACGAATCAGCATCAAGATCATCAACCAGAGATGTTGTCAGATTAACATCTTTTTCTTCAACATCTAATTGTTCCACAATTACTTTCCTTAAACGCTCAATAACAGTTGCCATTCATCCTCCTTGATTAATTTTTCCATTATTTTCTGCCACCTTGTATTTATCTACCACTGAACCTAATACGCCATTAACCAACCTTGATGATATATTACTTCCAAATATTTTTGACAATTCAACAGCCTCATCTATTGCCACTTTAAACGGAGTATCATTATTATACAAAATTTCATATATAGCAATCCTCAATATATTTCTATCAATTACTGCCATTTGCTCAATGGGAAAAGCAGATGCAAAGCGCTCAATGATATCATCAATTTCATTTTTATTATCAAGTACACCTTTAACAATATTTACAACAAAAGAGGATTTCTCTTTTGATAGTTTCTTATTCTCAACCAAATGATCCAGACTATCAATCAAACTATGACTAGTACAATCAAGTTCATAGAGCAACTTCATGGCATTTATTCTTGCTTTTCTCCTTGTACTCATAATCAACTGCTAGCCATTCTCTAACAGGTTTTTAACTGCATCATTGTTTCACTTCCGGATATATTAAATACCTGAGCCTGTTGGTCTATGCGTCTAATTAATCCATTCAATACCTTGCCAGGTCCAATTTCATAGAACGTGTTTACTCCATTACTCAGCAAATATTCAATAGATGACTGCCATCGAATACAACAATATAGTTGTTTAACCAATTCATCACGTATTGCAGCAACCTCAACTATTGGCTGTGCAGTCACATTACTAATAATAGGACAATTTGGAGGATAGAAAGTAAAGTCTGATATAAGTTGTTTAAACTCAGCTAATATTGGTTCCATTAATGTAGAATGGAAAGCCCCACTCACTTTTAGTGGTATTATATGCCGTATGCCTTTCTCCTTAGCTAATATTCTGGCCTTACTTAAGGCATCTAAGGAACCGCTAATTACTATTTGTCCAGGACAATTCTCGTTAGAGATTTTACATCCACTACTCAGGCATATTTCTTCAACCAGTTTAAGTTTAGAGCCGATTATTGCAATCATACCCCCCGGTCTTCTCTGCCCTACCTCGTACATTAACCTGCCTCTTTCTCTAACTAATTTCAACGCATCGCTGAATTCCAGGGCTTCTGCAGCCACCAAAGCAGTGTATTCCCCCAAGCTGTGCCCTGCCATAAATGATGGAGCACATAAACCAATATCATCCTGTTGAGCAACCTTCAAACAAGCAATACTGTTTGCCAATATAGCAGGCTGTACATTGACTGTTTTTGTTAACTCATCTTCCGGCCCATTAAAACATAGATTGGAGAGAGAAAAACCCAAAACATCATCAGCCTCATTAATAATCTCTCGGGCCAAAGGATAACCCTGATACAGCTCTAGCCCCATTCCTACTTCTTGTGATGCTTGTCCAGGAAATACGTATGAAACCATCGCAGTACCAGTCATCTTACAAGTTAACCTTTTCTGGTAGTGCTATCTACTTCTATCACCTGTCTATTATTATAATACCCACAATTAGGACATACATGATGTGATAATTTAGGACTATGACATTGGGGGCAAATATCAAGAGCAGGCATATTTAATCTTAAATGACTTCGCCTTTTCCCCTGGCGCGATTTACCATATTTCTTTTTAGGAAGGGCCATAATTTCTATCCTCCTTATTTACAATACAATCAGATTTACACAATGCCTTCATTGGCAAATTTATCAAAGTATATTGCCGGACAAGTTCACCAAGATCGAGCATATTTTTATCCTTTAAAATAATTTCATCCTCACCACTAAATAAAGATGTAGCATCTACTAAATTATGCTGGTATAAAACTTCCTCTTCAATATTGAAACTCAGAGACTGAGTAAAATCATTTAGACAACGATTACATGTTAGTTCTACCAAGACAGTTACTTCACCTTTTATTAAAATTCCTTTACCACTACGAATCACCGTTATTATTCCTTTAACGGCATCCTTATTCTCACCAAATAAAATATTTTCTATAGCATAGTCACATCTCGAGCCTACGGATTGTCCTAGATGTTTATCAATATCAAACAAACCCTGAAAAGGTTCGCCTATAAGTTCCTCTGCTCTCATGATATCCCAGATTAACGCCTAGAAATCAAAACTCCTATAAAGTATAATGACTAATCATGGAGGTTTCAAGTATGAAGGAAATTGAAAGCTTAAAAAAGAATATAATTGACAACATAGATAGCCAATGCAAGGAATTATTCCAGCTAAGCCATAGAATACATGATAACCCCGAATTGGGCTTTGAAGAACGGAAGGCAGCTTCCTGGCTTAGTGAATATCTTCATGACAAAGAATTTCATATAGAGACAGGAATTGCCGGATTAGCAACCGCTTTCATGGCAACATATGGTCAAGGAACTCCAAAAGTTGCAATTATTGCTGAGTATGATGCTTTACCAAAATTGGGTCATGCTTGTGGTCATAACATAATTGCGACATCTTCTGTTGGTGCTGGAATTGCTGCTAAAGCAGCAGTCGATGCTTTTGGGGGCAGCATCATCGTTATAGGTACGCCTGCAGAGGAAATCTTCGGGGGTAAGATAGACATGGTTAAAGCTGCTGTTTTTGATGATATGGACATAGCTATGATGGTTCATCCATCTACATTAAATGCGGCAACAATACTGGCATTGGCCCTAAACAACCTTGAGGTGGAATTCTTTGGTAAACCTGCCCATGCTGCCGCTTACCCATATAAAGGCATAAACGCCCTAGAAGCAATGATATTGTCTTTCAACAATATTAATTCACTACGTCAGCATATTAAAGAAGACAGCCGAATCCACGGTATAATTACCGATGGCGGTGAAGCTCCGAATATAATACCTGCTCATACCGCTGGCTTATTCATCATACGAAGTATGGACAATGTTTATCTCGAAGAGTTAAAAGATAAAGTGTTAAATTGTTTTAAAGGAGCAGCAACAGCAACTGGTGCTACACTGAAATATAAGTGGGAAGAAAAGATGTACGCATCCATGAAAAATAACATGACAATGGCTGGACTGTTCAGGCAAAATATGAAATCACTTGGACGTACCATGGAAGATCTGACACCCAGTTATGTTATAGGTAGCACCGATATGGGAAATGTTAGCCAGATAGTGCCCAGCATACATGCAACCGTTGCAATAGCCCCCCCCACTGTAACAATACACACTTCAGATTTCTCTGCTGCTGCAATATCCGAGTCTGGAAATAAAGGACTTGCTGACGCTGCTAAGTCAATGGCAATGACCATAGTAGACATACTTGGATGCCCTGAAACACTAGAAAACATAAAAGAAGAATTTCGCTCCAGTTAAACAATTTTCTTAGGTTTAGATAATTGAAAAGTGCTAAAATGTTAAATGCAAAATTTATTACTGATCAAACAGAGAAAACTAGATAATACTTATCATGAAGCGTTAATATTAAGCTTACCATATTAATAATATTTATCAATTGGAGTAGTAGATATGACCATACCACTTAAAACAATAAAAGATATTGGCTATTTAGAAAAACTAATAGATGCAGGTTATGCCATTGTGGGTCCTAGACATAACAAAGACCGAGACCTTGTAGCCCTTAAATCTATCATTCGAAAAGGAAAGGAATTTGCTCCAGAAGAATGGCTATCTAGTAATGAATACCAGTTTATAGAGCCCAATAACTTTACCAACGGATACCGTATATCTTATAAACTAATAGATGATTTCCCCGATGAGCGGTTTAAATCAAATTATAGTTTACTAATAGGAGAAAAGGAGATACCTTTATATTTAAAGGTAGAGATTAAACAAACAGATGAGTAACATTATAAACGGAGCTGTTTTATTGAAAATATACTAATTAATGAACGTTAATGAGGTCTAAGTTAAAGAAAATGATGCTGTAGCATTAAAAGGATTTTAGCTATTTATGAAGATTATATTTCTTAAGGATGTCCAAGGAAAAGGTAAGGCAGGTGAAATAAGGGAAGTAAGCAATGGCTATGCTATGAATTACCTTATACGTAATGGGCTGGCTCTTGCTGCTACAGCGGGAGCTATAAAGCAGGCTGAGCAAAAAATCAAAAACAATGAGATTAAAAAGGAATTATCTTTAGAAAAACTCGCTGAGATTGCAGAGCAAATTGAAGGGCAAACTATACATATTCAGGCTCGCTCAGGAACTGGTGAACGTCTCTTTGGGTCAATAACGGCCTCAGCAATAGCTGAAGAACTGAATAAACTGCTCAGTTCACCAATTGATAAGAGAAAGATAGTACTGGATAAAGCACTACGTGAGATAGGTAGTCATCAGGTTACTATTAAATTAAGCAAAGATTTGGAACCCAAAATCACT
>CAYPSP010000102.1:0-4885 GCA_964413335.1 uncultured Dehalococcoidales bacterium | reverse complement strand
GTAGCTGTACAAACATAACTAGGATCACGATAAGTTTGAACGAAGTCTTCTAAAGCAGTTTTACCACCACTCACAGCTTCAGCCTCAGCTTTAATTAAATACATTTCTTCAATCCTCATTAAAGGAACATCGTTTGCATTAGTTGTAGTTGCAACCACATTATTATATGGAGCAAACTTCACCTGAGTATATGGAACATATCCATTATCTACCATTGATGCTGCTTGTGCTGCGTTTAAATTAGGTGAATGACCAGTTGCATCTGTAAACCATCCTTTACGAATATCTGTAGAAGATATTGTATTGAACAATGCTATATTAATTTGTCTTCCACCAGAAAAATTAGCATATCCCCAGTTCAATGATCCCATGTGAGAAATCCAATTGATAATACCTGAAGTAACAACACCATCAGTTTCATTAATTATAATACCCCACATCCAGTTATCCTCATTTACAGTCCAAAATGAAGGTACACTAACATCAAGAATACTTGCTGGAGTAGCCACGGAAGCCGCAATTGCATTTGTAGCTGCGGTACCAGCATCAGCATACTTATGCATCGCTAAATTAGCACGAGCACTAATACCATAGGCTACAGCTAAACTTACATAACGCTTATCTGCTCTTGTAACGCCTTCAGATTCTGCTGAGGTTAAAAGAGTAATCGCTTTATCAATATCAGTTGTTATTAAGGTATAAACCTCTTGAACTGTAGCACGTGGTGCTCCATCTAAAGCAGCTTCGTTAGAATTTTCATTAGTAATAATTGGAACACATGGTTGTGTTTCATTGCCAACATAATTAAATTGGTACAATTGAGCTAAAACCAAATAACTAAAAGCACGTACTGCAAGTCCTTGAGCCAAATAATACTGAGATTGTGGATCTTCAGTATCCTCTGCAATTGCTCCAATTATGGCATTAGTAGTGCTAATCATTTTATACATATCATTCCAGAGAATCTGGCCTTCACGAGATGTATATTCTCGATCAGTATAATCAAGATTATTACCAGCCCAATTGTAACCATTATTATCAGAAACCATGTCATAACCATTCATATCGGTAAACATCATTACAGACGGGTAACCAAAGTCATTATGACGCTCTGCATTTAAAGCATCTTCATTTGGCATGTACTGGTTAAACTGAGCAAAAATGGCATTAACACCCGCCTCTGCTTTAGAGGGGTCGTTTGCTACAACCTCTTCTTTTTGAGAAGAAGTAACAATATCTCCCTCTGGTAAAGTGTCCAAATCTTCACACCCTACTACAAAAAATAAGGAGATAGCCATTAAACCTATAAAATATTTTATATTATTCATAACTAATTAATTTTAAATGTTAAAATGTTAAATTAATGCCAGCAGAAACTGTTCTAATTGGAGTATATCGAGCAGTTGTAGCAGATGTAAAACTTTGCCTTGGATCCAGTCCCTTTCGACTTGAGAGTAAAGCTACATTATCTGCAGCAAAATAAATACGCAACTTTTCTATTCTAAGTTTATTAACGATTTTCGATGGTAAAGTATAACCAACGGTAATGTTGTTAATGCTTAAGTAGTTCGAACTTATAATAAAACGTGTTGAAGACCTATTTGTATACTGATCATTAACATTTAAACGAGGCACATCAGTGTTTGTGTTTTCTAGTGTCCAGGCGTCATATATATCTTCATGCCAGTTATTACCAGCATAACTAGTATGACCACCATGCATTAATCTTGCATAACCACTATCATAGATTTTACCACCTAATTGATAAGCACATTGTATTGAAGCATCAAATCCATAAGCATCAATGGTAGTACCAAATCCTCCATATACTGTTGGCAACAAGTCTTCAGTAGCAGTCTTATAATCAGTAGCTTCTGTATAGTTTGCAGTTTTGTAAGGAACATCATCGATATCTTTCGACCAATACAATGCCTCACCAGTTTCAGTGTCAACACCAGCATAATCTACTAAATACATTCTATACATCGAATATCCTTCTTCGTATATTCGAGAACCATCAATCAGCTCACCATCTAAGTCGGGATGCAACTCGTTTATCTTATTTTGAATCGCAGTTGCATTTACATTAAAAATCATATTAAAGTTCTTAGCTTTAATAATAGTACTAGCAATATCTACCTCTAAACCAGAATTTGTCATAGATCCAATATTCATTGGAATTGAATTATAACCTACACTTCCAGCAACAGGCTTATAATATAACATATCGGTAGATTTTCTGCCAAAGTATTCAATACTCCCAAAAACTCTACTATTAAAAAAGTTATAGTCAACACCAATGTTATAAGTAGTAGATGTTTCCCAAGTTAAATCAGGATTCCCTTTGTAATCTAAAGTTCCATCAGAGAAAACACCTTCAGCTCCAGTCACTAGATACTGATCAAGCCATGCATAATAATTGCCAATGTCATCATTTCCTTGTTGTCCATATGAAGCCTTTAATTTCAACATATTAATCCATCTCAAACCTGACATGAACGACTCATTATTTACCATCCATGCTGCACTGGCAGCAAAGAAGTTACCCCAACGGTTCTCAGGTGCAAAACGAGAAGAAGCATCGCGACGATATGATACGTTTGCAAAATAAGTATTCCTAAATGAGTAATTAACACGGCCAAAAATACCTTCAGTAGAGTAGGTGTCCTTTTCTCCGCCACCCCTTAGGTTATCAATAGCATTGCTTACATAATAACTCTCTGCATTATACAGGTTTTGTCCCGTTCCGTAAACATTTTCAGTTTCATAGCTATAGCCATCGTAACCAGCTGTAATATCAAATTTGTGTTCTTCATTCAATTCAAAATCATATAATGCAACATACTGCTGGTCGAAACCTACAGTGCGATCTTGCTGTTGGTAAGCAGTTCCACCATAAGCAGCACTTTGTCCCATATAAGCATTCCCCAAATCACTATATTTAGTATTATCAACATTAAGGCCATAGCGAGCAGTAATCTTCAAACCTTTAACAGGAGTAAGTTCAGCAAACCATGAAGTGTTCATAATATCCATTAAATATTGTGTTTTGTTGTATGTTAAATCACCAGCAGGATTGGCAATCTGCATAAACGAACGTGAATTATTAGTACTTACACCATCACCATAATCATATATCTTACGTCCATTATTAAGAACGATTTGCTGTGTGGCTGCATCACGAACATAAATCGGATAAACAGGAGCAACGTAGTTAGCAATAAAAAAGGCGTTTCCGCTAGAGTTAGTAGTTATTTGCTCTCCTGGATATTGACTTTCAATGTTATTGAAATTAACATTAGCACCAACCTTTAACCACTCTGTTACTTTCTGATCTCCTTTAAAACGTCCTGACAAACGCTTATATCCAGAACCAGATATTACACCTTCATCATTTAAGGAATTAAATGAAAGAAAGTAAGTCTGCTTTTCATTTCCGCCCGAAAAAGACAAATTATATTCTTGTCTTGCATTATCCGAGAAGGTTTCATCAGCCCAATTATCAGGTGTATAGTAATATGTTCCATCGTCATAACCTAAAGTTGCATTTGGGTTCAATTTACCATTTAAGCCAACTAATAACTCGTCAGTTGGAACTGTATAAATTTGGTAACCATAACCACCTTCTGAATTATTTGGCAACGTTGTATTTGCATAAGCATTTGCCTGTGTAGGTGAGTATCCAAGACCAATACCTGCATTATAAATTGCTTGGTATGCTAATTCAGTATAGTTCTTCGGACTGGTTAAAACATTGTAATTTTTAACAGCCCTAGAATTAATACCGGTCTTCATGTCAAAGTTAATCTGCGACTTACCAGGTAAACCTTTTTTTGTTGTGATCATAATAATACCATTCGCACCACGTGATCCATACAATGCAGTAGATGCTGCGTCTTTCAGTACGGTCATTGATTCA
Organism: uncultured Dehalococcoidales bacterium; assembly: GCA_964413335.1. Classification (GTDB taxonomy): domain Bacteria; phylum Chloroflexota; class Dehalococcoidia; order GIF9; family AB-539-J10; genus JAUUZT01. The sequence goes on along the minus strand of CAYPSP010000102.1, from coordinate 966 downwards.
ATATCTGAAGTACTGATTGAAGACAAGTCCCCATCAAAAGGAACACCGTCAACAACATATAAAGGATCTGACTCTGCGTTAATAGATCCAACACCACGTATACGTACTGTTGCAGAAGCTCCAGGTTGTCCATTGTTACTTAAAGTCTGTACACCAGCAACTGTTCCTGATAAAGCTTGTGAAACATTAGAAACCTGACGTTTCTCAAGTGTTTCGGAATCTACAGTTGCAGCAGAACCTGTAAATGATTTTATAGTTGCAGTACCATAAGCAGTAACAATCACTTCGTCCAAACCAAATACATCCGATTCAAGAACAACATCAATTATAGTTCTGCCACCAATTGATATTTCCTGAGTTTTCATACCGATGAAGGTAAACATCAAAGTTTGTTCAGCATCTTCTGGTACATTAATGGAGTATATACCATCAATATCGGTAATAGTACCGATTGTGGTACCTCTGACAAGCACTGTAACTCCTGGCACTCCTTCACCAGTCTCAGAACTGGTTACAGCACCAGAAATCTCTTGCGCCTGAGCCTGAAGTACCTGGAATCCAAGAAACATCAGGAACGCAAATAGAACTGTAAGTTTTTTCATAGATACAATTTTTAGATTAAAAAAAAGAATAATAGATAGTTAAGAGTGCCAAAAATAGCACATTATTATTAATAAAACAAAAAAATCAATTTTTCCATAAAACTACAAATAAGCATATTATCAAAATAGAATTATTAATATTTTGATAATTTACTGTAAATCAAGATGATAAAATATTAATTAGATTTCCGATATTTGATATGTTATTAATAAACAGTTAGAAAAGAATTAGATTAATATAGCTCCTTAACAAAATGGTTACATGATTTAAGATGAAATGCTATATAAAAAGGTTGCGTACAGGATCAAGGAAAAACTAATTAATAGTTTTTTCATAGGATAAATTTTTAGGTTAATAAATAAT
>CAYPSP010000101.1:0-4900 GCA_964413335.1 uncultured Dehalococcoidales bacterium | reverse complement strand
TTTCTCATTTCATTAACTTATTGTATGCATGGTTGATATATTTTTCAATATGTTGAACTTTAAAAGATAGAATATATAGAACGGTTTTGTCTTAGATTTATACTTATGGTACAGAAGAGTAATAGGTATCTGTAAGCAAACTATGGAATCAGGAGAAAAATATTGGTTTCGATACCAATGCCAATTGATGGTGGATATGGTGGAGCTGAGGGGATTCGAACCCCTTACCTCCTCAATGCCATTGAGGCGCTCTCCCAATTGAGCTACAGCCCCACATCCTAGCAAAGTATAGCAACTAATTTCTGAGTGCTCAACTTAGAAACTAAGACCAAATAACCCTAAGATAGATCTTAAACCAAGATAACCCAGATAGGCCAGTACCATGTTTTTTAGCGTTCGGCCTGCCCAAGTTATAAGAAAGAACTTGGTAAATTTGAAGCGAGACATACCCATGAAGGCGGCGAAAGGATAGTAGAGTGGGTTTATCAGCGAAGCCATAAGGAAGACTGCCTTGGAGCCATGGCGACTTAGTGCTTTAGATATCTTGCCCCTGATTGGATTATTCCAACTGCGAAAAAATCCTCTACCACTGTAACCTGAAAAATAGGCGATAGCGGCACCAATGGCTTCGCCAATCCCTGCTATTGCTCCTACCATTGCAGGGTGTAATACTCCACCAAGTGTAAACGTAATTATTGGGCCAAAACCAGGGATAACAAAGGTTCCACTGGCGAGAACATTGATAATAAAACAACCTAGATACCCCCAATTAGCAATTTGTCCTATAAAACTACGATGTTGAATGATAATAATACAAAGAACTATTGTTATAGCTAGGGACAAACTTCCTATCAGGATTTCTTTTTTGGTCGCTTTTACCTGCATAGTTAGGTATTATATCCTGATATTGTTATTTGGGGATAGTAGTGATATCTAAATTATCTCTTTTTGTTTCAATAACAATGTGATCCCCTTCTTTGAACACTCCCTGTAGAATTTTGTTTGAGAGTGGATTTTCTATATAGCGTTGGATGGCACGACGTAGAGGACGAGCTCCATATATTGGATCATATCCCTTCCTTACCAAAAATTCCTTAGCAGCGGTGTTAATAGTAATCGTGATATTTCGTTCAGCAAGGCGTGTTCCTACCTCATGAATAAGCAGTTCCACAATTCTATTCAGGTTCTCTTGAGTGAGGGATTTGAATATGATGACATCATCTATTCTGTTAAGTAGTTCAGGGCGAAAGGTTTTCTTTAATGCCTTTTCTACTGCTACTTTTATCTTCTCTTCCTTGGTTTCTTTATTATGCTGGAAACCAATATCTGACTGCTGAAATTCCTCAGCACCTAAATTGCTGGTCATAATTACCACAGTATTTTTAAAATCTACTGTTCTGCCATGACCATCTGTAAGCACGCCATCCTCAAGTAGCTGTAGAAGTATATTGAATACATCAGGATGAGCTTTCTCTATCTCATCGAAGAGGATAACTCGATATGGACGACGTCTTACTATTTCGGTTAGTTGACCTCCCTCTTCATATCCTACATAGCCCGGTGGCGCTCCAATTAGACGGGACACAGTATGTTTTTCCATATACTCTGACATATCAAGTTTAACCATTGCTTTTTCGTCGTTGAAAAGGAAAAGTGCCAGGGCACGGGCTAATTCTGTCTTACCTACACCAGTAGGGCCAAGAAAGATAAAGCTCCCAATAGGGCGTTTGGGATCCTTAATCCCTGCCCTGCCTCGCCGAATAGCATTGGATACTGATATGACAGCTTCATCTTGGTCTACCATTCTCTGGTGTAGATTTTCCTCCATGTGTACCAATCTATCTGTCTCAGTCTCGAGTATCTGGGAACTGGGAATTCCTGTCCACTCAGAGATAAGTTGGGCCACTTCTTCTTCGTTAACATTACCATCTATCTTCTTTTCCTGCTGCCATTGCAGTTTTGTTTTGTTGTACTCTTGTTCTTTTTGAGCGTACTCTGTTTTGAGTTCAGCCGCTTTCTGATAATCCTGCCTTTGCGAAGCTGCTTCTTCTTCATCATGCAAACGCTTCATCTCAAGGTCCAGTTTCTTAACCTCTTCAGGAGCACTTTCCCTCTCGATGCGTAGCTTACTGGCTGCTTCATCAATGAGGTCGATTGCCTTATCTGGTAAAAATCTGTCAGAGATGTAGCGCTTACTTAGTTTTGCAGCGGCCACTAATGCTGAATCATCTATTTTTACCTTATGATGAGATTCATACCTGGGACGTAGCCCTCTCAACATTTCTACAGTTGTATCAATATTAGGCTCACCAATGAATACAGGCTGAAAGCGTCTGGCTAAGGCTGCGTCTTTTTCGATATGGTTTCGATATTCGTCAAGGGTAGTAGCTCCAATGCATTGGAGCTCGCCACGTGACAATGCTGGTTTTAACATATTGCTGGCATCAATGGCTCCCTCTGCAGCTCCAGCTCCTACTACAGTGTGTAGTTCATCAATAAACAAGATAACCTCTCCACTTGATTGGCGAATTTCCTCCAGAACTGCCTTGAGCCTTTCCTCAAACTCTCCGCGAAATTTGCTTCCTGCTACCAGTGCACCCATATCTAGAGCAATAACCCTATTATTTTTGAGTGAGTCAGGAGCGTCTTCAGCAGCAATCTTCTGGGCTAATCCCTCTGCAATAGCTGTTTTTCCCACACCTGCTTCCCCTATGAGCACAGGGTTGTTTTTGGTACGGCGTGACAGTATTTGTATTACGCGCTTGACTTCTTGTTCTCTGCCAATGACTGGGTCCAGTTTACCTAGACGAGCTAGTTCAGTAAGGTCATGGCCATATTTCTCGAGTGAGCGATATTTGCTTTCTGCCTGGCGGTCTGTAACACGATGGCTACCACGAATTTTACGAAGAGCCTGATAGATTTTTTCTTGATTTATATTGAAGTCACTCAGGATTTTATAGGACTCTCCTCTATCTTCGTTTACTATGGCAATAAACAAATGCTCAGTGCTAATGAGCTCGTCTTTAAACCTGTCAGCCTCCTGTCGTGCATTTTCCAGTAGTCGAGGTATTCGTTGAGTTGCAAAGATTTGATTTCCTTCATAAGCTACTTTTGGGAAAGAATTCAGGATTTCTCCTAGGCGACTTTTAATTGCGTCAACATTCAGGCCCAACTCTTGTAATAGATCCCTGCTGACACCTTTTTCTTGTTCCAGCAATGCCATTAGGATGTGTTCGACGTCCCACTGATTGTGGTGATAGCGGCGAACTAATTCCTGTGACGCTGATAAAATTTGCTGGGCTTGTTCAGTAAATTTATCTGGTGTTATATTGCCTATTCCCTTTTCCATTCTGTGTTATTTCTCCCTCCACTCTATATCAAATTCTTCATTTGCTTCTAGGCCCATAAGTCGCTCAATATCTTTTTCTTGTTGTTCTAGCTGATTCTGCAGCTCTTCCATTCGTCGCATAAGATGTAAGGCGACTTCCACTCCAGCCATATTTACTCCCAGGTCACACATCAGTGTTTTAATATAGCGCAAATGGTCTATATCATCTTGGGAATAAAGACGAATATTACCGCTTGAACGTCTTGGCTGTATTAACTGGAGCTTCTCGAAATAACGTAGTACATGAGCCTCTGTCCCTAGTATTCTTGCGGCTATACTTATTACATATAGTGGCTCTGAATTTGAGTTCATTGTGTTACCTCACTTTATACTGGCCTAAGAGCTTGCAGTTGCTTGAACAGTTGTTTTTCTTCATTTGTTAAGTTTGTTGGCAGGATTACCTTTATCTTAGCGAAGAGACTACCATGTCTAGATGTGCCCAAGTGAGGCATACCTTTTCCTTCTAAACGGAAAATCTTGCCGTTTTGAGTTTCCTGGGGTATTTTGAGTACCAGGTTTCCGTCCACGCTTGGCACCTCTACTTCGCCTCCAAGGATAGCAACGGTTAAAGGTAGGGGTATTTCAGCGTAAAGGTCATTACCCTTACGTTCTAAAAAGCTATGGCGTTGAATTTTAACTGTCAGATAAAGGTCGCCTTTTGGCCCTCCAGAAGGGCTGTCTTGACCCTTTCCTGCGATACGAATTTTTGAGCCATCTTTAACTCCAGGAGGTATCTTGACCTCTAGACGCTTAAGGTTATCAATTTTTCCCGAACCACGACAAATGCTACAAGTTCGTTTCCCGACTTTACCAGTGCCGCCGCAAGCTGTACATAATGCAAGCTCCTGTAGTTGGAGTATTCGTGTTTTTCCCTGGTATGCCTCCTCAAGAGTTAACTCAATAGGAGAATATATATCTTGGCCACGTTGAGGTGGGCCTGTTGCTCTGAAACCTGAATTCGAGTTTCCAAAAAGGTCGCCAAAAAGGTCGCTAAAATTGTTGAATTGATATGCTCTTTGCCTGTTTCCAAACGCCTGTCCAGTATACCCTTCTTCAGCTTTGGCAAACTGGTCGGCATATTGCCACTGGTCACCAAAACGATCATATTTCTGGCGCTTATCATTATTGGAGAGTACCTCGTAGGCTTCGTTTATCTTTTTAAATTTTTCCTCTGATGACTTATCCCCTGGGTTTATATCAGGGTGATATTTGCGTGCTAATCGCCGATACGCCTGTTTTATCTCTTTTTCTGTGGCGTTCCTAGCTATTCCTAATAATTTGTAATAATCTTTTGCAGCCATAATTAATATATCCTGATAAATACATTTATAGAATTATAATCATTATTAATGAATATTGTCAAATAATATATAGGCTTATTAACTAATAAATATAACAAACATGATAAATATTTTAACTTAGTTTAGAATATGTGTTAACTAAGAAGTGGAGCTAGAAAATAGAATGGAGGTTAAATATGAGTATGATTGTACATGAACCATTTCCGGAATT
>CAYPSP010000100.1:0-4971 GCA_964413335.1 uncultured Dehalococcoidales bacterium | reverse complement strand
TGTGGTCACATGAATGGGCAGAACACCCCAGTACAGTACCAGCCTCCGGAAAATTGCCTCACTGGGGGTCATCGCCAGAATGTTCCTATCTGCCCTGATTAACTTCTCAATCATCGCCGTCGAGCCAGTGGCTGGACCGATGGTGCACACTATCTTGGTACGCCTGCCGTATATTCTTGATTGTCTCATTGCTTGTCCCTACTTTGAAGATATTTCCGCATTAGTAGCTCTTGTACCATCCTTCGGACAACTCTGGGAACCGGCCATCCTCATAACCCATCTTGACATACCATGGCGTAGCCCATTTTTCAGCTACCTTGGTAAGCTCTTTCAGCCTCGACACGGTCTGGCTCTTGAAAAAATTCAGTCTTTCCTCCCTGGAACCAATTTGAGTGGCTTCCTGCCAGAGGGCGCGTCCCGCCATAAAACCCGAAGCGCCGGCCTTACAGGCTATCTCTACCTCTCTTCTGAACCGTTCAAAGTCAACGCCGGCACTGAGGAGTACCCAAGGTAGGCGAGAAAGCTGACTCAGTTCCTGGCAATAAGACTTTAGCTTGGCTTCGTCCTTCTCGTAATCTATATCGGCAGGGAACTCGGACTTTAAGATGTCTATTGGTAATACGGTAAGTCTTCTGGCCGCTTCTATGACCAACTCAGGTTTCTTCTTGGAGAATTCTTCTGGATTATCCTTTTCTTCGGCTGTGGGGTAGCTTACTGATTCGACCAGCAAGGGGATGTCCTCTTCAATACATTGCTTGGCTATTTTGCCTACTAGATCCAACTGTTTTGAGGCTATCTCCTTAAGGTCGACCCGGAAGTAGAGTAGAAGCTTGATGGCTGAAGCGCCAAGCTTTTTGACTTTCCTTACGCTCCAATCAGGCAGCAATTCAGTGATTCTTGCCGTACTATCGCCAGAATACCCGGTCTTTTCCGCGCTAACGAGAAACCCGGTGTGTCCGGGCAAGAGACCTGAAGCTACAGCCTGCCCAGCGCCATAAATGGGGTCAAGCAAGACAGCGCTGGCGAACGGTGCGACAACACCTACCAGATCAAGCTTGAAATCAACCATTTGCTGGTAGCTTACAGCTTCAGGGTTTTTCTCATTGAGAGCTCGCCGCAATGACTCTCTATGGTCTATTGCACACACTGTTAGAATGCCTTTGGTATTTGCTATCTGCTGGAGTCCCCTGATTTTACCAAGCGATAATCTCGACATTAATTCCTCCTTTCGGACAAAAACCCACAGTTATTCCTTTCTTTTATGCAGAAAGAAGGCTGGCCAATTCCTCAAGCCGTGGGCTAAGTACCTTTTTCTTTCCCCATGTATCCGCTAACGCGGTATAGACTATTTCGTTCTTTACCTCGCCGACCATGTAACCGCTTTTACCCTTCAATATAGAGCCGACTGAGGCAGAACCCAGATTACTGGCAAGGACCCGGTCTCGTGCCGTGGGTGAACCGCCGCGCTGGACGTGGCCCAGGATACACACCCTAGATCCAATCTTCAGTTTATCTTTTACCTCTTGAGCAATCTTAAAGGTATGGCCGGGTCGGTCGCCTTCAGTTACTACGACGATAGCGCTTTTCTTTCCATGCTCAAAGCTCTCTTCCAATCTTGTCCAGAGCTCATCGGTACTGTCAGCTTCAGGAATAATCGTCTCTTCAGCACCCCCAGCGATACCACTTTCCAGGGCGATGAACCCCGTGTGGTGTCCCATCACCTCCACAAAGAAGAGCCGTTCATGCGACATAGCGGTATCGCGAATACGATCAATGGCCTCGAGTGCCGTATTCACCGCCGTATCAAAACCTACGGTATAATCAGTGCCGTAGACATCATTATCTATAGTCGTCGGCACGCCGATAATGCTCACATTACATTCATTAGCCAGGAGCGCACCGCCGTGGAAAGTGCCATCGCCTCCTAATAAAACCAGGCCGTCAATTCCTGCTTCTTCCAGTATCTTTATCGCTTTTGCCCTGCCTTCAGTGTTCGCGAATTCAGGACAGCGTGATGTTTCGAGGATAGTTCCGCCCCGATGTATGATGTTAGCAATAGATTTCCTATCCAGCGCCAACAAGTCGCCTTCAATAAGGCCGGCATAGCCGCGCCTTATACCTAAAATCTCTACGTTATTAGTCATTGCAGTTCGTACCGCTGCCCGGATGCAAGCATTCATGCCGGGAGCGTCACCTCCACTGGTTAATATGCCAATCCTTTTCATGATAACTCCTCCCCCAGTGATTACCTTTTCATCACGAAACGTGACTTCGCAGTGACACCAGATATTTCTCTCGTTCCCTGACTATTTATCCTGCAATACAGCCACTCCGGGTAGCACCTCCCCCTGCAACAGTTCAAGTGAAGCTCCTCCCCCGGTAGAGACGTACGACATCTTGTCTGTCAGTCCCATTTCTTCCACTGCCTCGGCAGTAGAACCGCCGCCAATTACCGTGGTAGCCTTAATATTGACGAGGACTCTGGCTAGTCTGCGTGTTCCCTCCGCAAACTGGGAAATCTCAAACACTCCCAAAGGCCCATTCCAGAAAACAGTCTTGCATATATTAAGCTCTTCTGCAAATGCCTCGATGGTTTTTGGCCCGATGTCAGCGATCACCCACTGTTCAGGAACCTGGTCTATTGATATCATCTTGGCAGTCGAACCAGCTTCCAGCTTTTGAGCGACGAGGAGATCCAGCGGAAGCAGCAGCCTAACGCCAAGGGATTTGGCCTTTTCCCTAAGCTTAAGTACATGGTCAAGCATATCATTCTCAAACATTGAAGCGCCTATGCTATAGCCCTGGCTCTTTAAGAATGTGGCTACCATGCCACCACCGATAAGTAGAGAATCTAGCTTGGGTAGAATATTATCCAAAAGCACCAGTTTGGTGGATACTTTGGCCCCGCCTATCATCATGGCAAAGGGCCTTTTCGGACTTCCCATAAGTCCGTTCAAGGTCGTAAGTTCCTTTTCCAATAACAGGCCCGATACGGCGGGTAAGTACCGCGCTACCCCCACTATTGAAGCGTGGGCACGGTGGCAGGAGCCAAACGCATCATCAACATAGATGTCAGCCAAATGCGATAATCTCTGGGCGAAGGCAGGGTCGTTAGCTTTCTCCTGCGGATAAAAACGGAGATTTTCAAGAAGCACTATATCGCCGTTTTGTAATTTCGATACTGCATCCTCAACTTGCGGACCAATACAGTCGCTCAGAGCTTTCACGGATTGGCTAAGGAGCTCTGATAATCGTGCTGCTGCAGGTGCCAACCTCAACTCTTCCACTACTTTACCACCAGGTCTGCCCAGATGGGAGCAAAGGATAATTCGCGACTGCTGGTTTATGAGATACTTAATCGTCGGTAAACAGGCACGGATACGCGTGTCATCAGTGATCGTGCCATCAGGTTTCATTGGCACATTGAAATCCACGCGGACCAACACCTTCTTTTCCTTGACGTCTACGTCTTTCACGGTCTTCTTTGCCATTGTCAACTCCTTCAGCCCCGAGTATTATCTTCCACATACTGATGTCAAAATGTGACTAACTATGATTCATACCATAGTATTTGTCTGGCTTCCAGTGGCACCGCAACCCCATCAAAATACTGATACACCCGTTTTATAAAGAGCAGGGTCAGTGATTACTGTTATTTTCTCCAAGTCTCCTTCAACTTCCCGATAAGCCTTAGCCGCGGCAAGTGCCACGGCAACTGGTTCGGTAACACCTAATGCTGGTTTCATTTCATCTTTCAGTAAATTGAGTAATTCGCTAGCTAACTTTTGATTCATCCTAACATCCTCGGTTTGTAGATATGGCATACCCCTCCTCCATAATTCCATTCCACTACTGGACGATGAAATGTCAAGAACTGTGGAATGGAACCACTAAACAAGCTTGACTGGGAACATAAAAACGCCCTGAATAACCTCGCTACCTCCTAGAAAGAGTCCTATAACTTCATCCGCTTCAGCTTACCTTGGCTTCGGACCTAGATCCTAACCTTCTTCAGCATTCACGTCCTCAGTGTCCAACTGTCCTTTCTGGGTATTAGTCCGGCTACTCAGGACAATTTCAAATATAATAGAGGTGATTGAGTTTGTCAAATTATCGTAGCTTTGGGGTAAATTATTTAAATAAATTTTATTCTATTATGTTACAGAATTATTAGTGGTCGAAGCTTGGTACCATTCTAAATTAATGGATAGAATGAAGAAATGAAGAGGTAATATGATTCTCTACCAACACTTTGGAACGGTACCTTCAAAACTAAGGATTTGACGAAAGCTGTTTAATAGATACTGGCAATCAAAGTATTAAAACACGCCTTAATAATCACGCTGTTCGTCTTTGTCATGATGGTACTCGTAGACTATGTTAACATTATGACTAAGGAGCGACTTTCTCTTACTGTTCAAGGTGGTCTATGGCGGCAGTATTTCGTGGCGACCTTTCTTGGGGCAACGCCGGGGTGTCTCGGGGCCTTCCTTAATGTTTCCTTTTATGTCCATGGTCTGCTCTCGTTTGGTACTATCACTGTCGGGATGATTGCCACCAGCGGCGATGAGGCCTTCGTTATGCTAGCTATGTTTCCGAATAAAGGACTAATCTTGTTCGGAGTGCTGTTCTTATTGGCCATAGGTTCTGGATGGCTGGTAGACAAAACAGCCAGTGCATTGAAGATCAAACTGTGCGAGGCGTGCTGGCTAAGGCAGATCCACAACGAAGAGATAGAGAGCTGCCACTGCCTCAGCCGAGAAGAAATATTGCTCCAGCTAAAATACATTTCACTTCATCACCTGCTGATTCTTCTCATTCTAGTCCTGTTTGCTATTGCAATTCTCATTGGTATCCTCGGCCCACCCGCATGGAACTAGCAGCGAATCATCCTGATAACCTTATTGCCAATAGCGATTTTCATTGTTACAACAGTCCTGGAACACTACCCCAGGGAAGATATCTGGGATC
>CAYPSP010000099.1:4082-5034 GCA_964413335.1 uncultured Dehalococcoidales bacterium | reverse complement strand
CGCTATATCAGAAGGATTTAGCTGTAAATCTATACCCAGAGCCTCCACAATACCCCTTCCAATACCGTATCTAACAGGGTCATATCCGAATAATGCAAGATGCCCCGGCGTACTTCCTACTGTAATCCCTGAGCCAATAGGAATAGTCAGCCCGCAAACTGAATGCTGGGCTAACTGGTCAAGATTAGGTTTTCTTGCAGATTCCAGCTCGGTTTTACCAGTTTCTGGATGAGGTAAACCGCCCAATCCATCTATCACCAGAAATACTATTTTTGATGACGATGTATGAGAAAGCATACTCAGTTGCTCAAGATCAATCATAATATATAGCATTTTATATTACACTTACCCTGTTTTACAAGAAAATAAATCTATAAACAACAGAATTTTTCCTCTTCTACAACAATACTTTCTTCAGAAAATCAATAATCACATACTAATAATAAATACTCCATGATAAATTATGGGGTAAATAACAATCAATAGTTTTAATTATTACTTAAAAATACTTTTATTACGTCATGATTGTATTGCCAGAAATTGCATTAAGGTGCTAAACTCATAATTGATAAATGTCCATAACAATAGGTAACTATTAAATAAGGAGGCGTCATTCATGCATATTGGATTTGGAAGTGCAGGCATATTTTTGGGAATAATCAGTCTAGTTGCTGGTATTATTGTGATGGTCTTCCCTAAAATACTTAATTACCTGGTAGGTATTTATCTCATCATTATTGGAATAATCGCACTTATTGCTTATTTATAGTTAGGAGGCGACGCTTCACCAGTTAGCTGTCAGCAGCCATTTTCTAACAGCCAGTATCAGGTAATGAGCAATGAACGCAATATTTCATCGTAATTCGGGAGAGGAGGAACAAGTAAGAGTGCTTGATATTTACATCGACGAAGAAGGTACAGCCAAAGTACTCTTTATAGGTGCAAAGGATGA